>JBPOHH010000708.1:0-10928 GCA_052035765.1 Bacteroidota bacterium | reverse complement strand
CCGCCAGGCAACGTCTCTGCAGGCACCGTCTCTGCAGGCAACGTCTCTACCTGCAACGACGGTGCATGCAACGTCTCTACGGCATGTTTGAATTCCTCGCTCACGTGGATTTTTCCCGGCTCGCCATGCGATTCCATCCTGCTCGCCGTATTCACTGCATCGCCCCACATATCATACGCGAATTTCTGATCGCCGATGACGCCGGCGATGACTTCTCCGCAGTGGAGACCGATGCGCACCTGCAGCGTATATCCTGCTATCGTAGCACCCTGCCGGCAGTATTCCTGAATTTCAGTCGCAAAATTCGCCATACGTTCAGCGTGATCTTCACGCGCGACCGGCAGACCGCAGACTGCCATATACGCGTCCCCGATTGTCTTGATTTTTTCAATACCGTGCCGGAGTGCAATGGTATCGAAGTGTTTGAATATTTCATTGAGTCCGGCAACTAATTCCCGGGCAGGAATGCGATGAGTAACTTCTGTGAAATCAACAATATCAGAGAAAAATATCGACACCGAACCCGCATAATCGGCGATCGGCTGTTCGCCCTTGAGCAGACGTTCGGTGATACTTTTGGGCAAAATATTATCGAGGATTTTCTCACGCTCTTTCTGCACCGCACTTTCCTTTTCATACTCGGCTGTTTTACGTTCTATCGCATACCGCTCTGCCTGATCTTTCGCCTCTTTGGACTGCACTTCTTTCTCAAGTGCATAGAATTTCTTGAAATACTCATACGCTTTCTCGAAGCTGTTCTGCGCTTCATGCAGCGTAGCAAGTGATTTATAACTACCATACATTCCTTTTTTCACGCCAAGCGCAGTTTGCACGCCGAGCGCGCGCAGGAGATATTCCTCCGCCTTAGCTCCGTCGAAGAGTTCGAGTTCGGTATTGCCGTAAATTTCACCAATATTCGAGAGAATTGTCGCTGCCAGCGACGGCATCTGTAATTCTTCGGCAAGCTGCAATGCCTTGTAAAAATACTCCAATGACTGCGCGTAATTCCCATAGTCATATTGAATATTACCAATATTGGCAAGCCGGCGAACGATACCGGCTCTATTGCCTAATTCCTCCACAAGAGCAAGCGACTGATGATAATGCGCCAGTGCTTCGGCGCTATCACCGAGCTCATGATAGACATTACCGATATTCATCAGACTGCTCGCAATCGACTGTTTATTCTCCCGCTGCCGATCAATTGCCAGTGCCTTTTGGTGGTATTCGAGTGCCCTCGGGTAATCGCCCATATCATCATACACATTGGCAAGACCGCTGAAAATTATACTGACAGAGTCAAGATTCGACCCACGTTCAACGAGCGTCAGCGCCTGCTGATTATACTCCAACGCTTGCTCATAGTCCCCGGTATTCCGACTTGTATTTGCCATATTGCCGAGAATTGTGCCCATCAGCGGCGTGTCCTCGTTTCGCTCCGCCACCGAATATGCCAGACGATAATACTTCATCGCCGCAGGATAGTCAGATAAGTTCTCATGCGCAGTGCCGCAATTGTTGTAATTGAGCGACTGCAAGCGCAGATTCTCGATTCTCTCAGCGATTTCCCTTGCCTTTGTAAAACACTCAATCGCCTGATGAAATGCTCCCGAACGCTGATGCAGGAGACCGATATTCCCGAGCGAAGCCGCCTTCCCAAATTCATCATTCACCTCATCAGCAAGGGAAAAAGCATCGTCAAAGTGCGCGCGTGCCTGCGGGATATCGCCCGCATTCATCGCAATAAGTCCAAGTATTCTCAGTGCATTCGATGAATATGACTTGTCGCCGGCCTCCTGTGCGGATGCATAGACATCATCGGCCAGAGTGAGCGATTCCCGGTGCTTACCCTGCAGGCGGAGTGCGTCGGCGATAATGATTCGCGCGCGGAAGGCGAAGCTGCGGAATTCTTCACCCGTGGCTGCATGCTCTGCCAGGGCAGTAAGCATCGCATGGCCATATTTCTCGGATTCGGTATAATTCCCGGCAGAGGTTGCAAGACCGGCAAGGCGGATGTATTCTTCGAGAGTAGTTTGTAGCATAACTTGTTGATAGGAAATATGGATGCTTTTTCTGTTGCTCCTGCCGTCTATTCATCGTGCAGGAATGACGCCGGAACTGAGGAGGGCGCCAAAATACCATTGATTTGCCAAACAACCGCGCATGTGATGTATCTTCTTTATTTTTCAAAAAGATATATTCACCGCACCCCACAAACAAATAAGCCGCTTTCGATAACGAAAGCGGCTTATTGACAGGTGCTTCTTGCTCGGGTGAACGCTGCAAATTTACTTGGACATACCGGCACGTTCGAGACATTTTGCGTAGAGCTGCTGATATTCCGGCACGGATGGTTCGCGCTTGAGGGCAGCTTTGTACTTCACGAGTGCGAGACTGTAAATTTCGTTTTGCTCATAGTAGGATGCCGTCACGATATCGGACCATGCGCTTGAGTCGCCGAGCTCTTTACGGATGGTCGTCGACTCGGACTCGATTTGCTTGGATTCTTTATCGGACAGCACGCGGAAGGAGTTGTCGGATACATTAATCCGTGGCTTGCTTTTGAGCTGAACTTTCCACTTGTAGAGTTTGCCTTTTTCGAGTGTTTTGGTGTCGAGGGAGTAGGTCGTCGCATCGACTGTCTCTGTGAGAACCGGATTATCCAGGGAGTCGGTAATCGTCAGAATTACCGCCGTGCTGCCGGCTGCCGAACTTGTCGTTTCGGTGGTGTTGTCTGCTTTGGTTTGCGAACCCGTCATCGAACCGAATTTCGGCGTATCATCGCAGAATTTCCAGGCAAGCGTCACTTTGCCGCCGAGAACATTCGTAAAATTCGGTGAGTCGAGGCAGAGCTTGTTGGTAGAATTCGACATTTTGCTCGTCGCACCGGTGAACATCATATTCTGCTGGAACCGCGCGTCTTTTTTATCGCCTTTTGTCAATTCATCCATCACATATCCGGCGAATTTTCCGGCGACGCCGCTACCGCTTTGCGCTTTGCCTGCTAAGCTGCTTACGCTGAAGGTGCCGGGATTTTTGACTTCAATGGTCTTGCCGCTCGAGTGCACGAGAATGGCCATTCCGCCGGTCTCGACTTTGAGCTGATCCGTGGGCTGAAGCTGCACGCCGCAGCGCAGGGATTTCCACTCGGCGCCATCGTTTGAGAAGCTGGTACTGCGTGCCGTCATCACTCTCACCGTAGGTGATTGGGCAAACGTAGTAGTAGTGAAACACAGCAGTGCCGCCATGGATAGGAAGACTGCAACAGATAAATGCTTGATGTGTGTGTGCATGATGGTACTCTCCTGTTTTATGGTACTATAAAACGACAATTACTCAATAGATTCATAAAGGTTGTAATGGAATTTCGGCTTCGGGACTACGTACTTTTGTCGGCAATGTTCCACTTTGAACGATTATCGTCCAACCTCTTCTATGCGAGTCAATGGTATGATACTCTTATTGTTACGTTCTAATATACACAATATTTGTCAGTGTACGGCTTTACTTTTTTATTTCATAGTAATTTAAAGAACTTTTATCCTATTCCGGACACCTGCTCCTGTGGACCTCCTTCTCAATTATCTATCCTTACTCTTCGAGGAAGCCTCGGGTTCTGCACTCATTACCGCAGCAGCGGCGAAAATGACCGTCTCCCTGCAAGCCGCCCCCACGCCTCTATTCATCAACAACCATAGGAGTCCGACAGGATGAGCATCAGCATACGATAACCGGGTGCATCAAAGATGCTGAGCTCTCGGTGCCCACCTCGGCTCGTGGGCAGAAGATCACTCCGGGAAATCGTATGCGTGCTCGGATAACGATGCGTACTTCGCGTGCCGACCGGCTCAACAACCATCGGCAGGCCTCCCATTCTTATTGTTCTTTGCGCTTGTTTCTATTACAATCACCTCTATTATTCAATCGTATCCTCAATAGTATCATAGAAATACATTCACCATCCCGAGGCAGGAATTCTATTGCAGTGCGCGCAGCGTGCCCCGTCAGGGCATTTTCCCTGTAATGCAGCAGAGCAAAACTATGAACTTACCGACAGATAGGCAACTGTTGATTCCAATGATTTTACATTGGTTCATGCGCCTGCATCAAACAGAGAATTGACTGTTTTTTTGATTTTTCTTGAGAATACAAATCCAGGAATTGCGACCGGTGGCACGATGGCAAGGAAGGGATTCCGCCGGAGCGGCAAACGTATATCGCGGCTACTCAGCCGCGCCGGCTCATACATATCGGATGACGCCCTCCGGCCGCAGCACCTATGCATGGCTCCTGTGCGCGTAGCATGGGGGGGTATTACAGCTTGAGTTCGATCGCCTTGGCTACGGCCTGCGGACCCGAACTCACGTGTAACTTCTGGTAAATATGAGAGATATGAGAATTGACGGTAGAATAGCTCACATTACACTTATCGGCGATCATCTTGTAGCTCAGGCCTTGCACCAAATAGGAGAGAATTTCCTGTTCACGTTCGGAGAGCTGAAAATCCTGCCGCTTGACTTTTTCATGTTTTTTGCGGAAGACATTCAGCACATGATGCGCGACGGTGGGTGTCATCGGAGAGCCGCCGGTGGCCACATCGCGCACGGCTTCGATGAGCTTATCGGGAGAAATTTTCTTGAGAATATAGCCATCGGCACCGGCCATAATTGCATCGAATATCTTGGCTTCGTCATCAAAGACTGTCTGCATGAGTACTTTCACCATCGGCATTTCGCGACGTAACTGTATTAATGCTTCAATACCGTTGACATGCGGCATGTCGATATCCATGAGCACGACATCGGGCTTGAGGACCAGACATTTCTGCGCAATATCCCGTCCGTCTTCGAGAGCTCCGATGCACCGGAAGCCGTCGGTCGAATCGATGAGCAGATGCAGCAGCTCGCGACGGGGCTTGTTGTCTTCGACGATGATAACTGTGATATTTTTCATGTCCAAATATACTCAAAGTTTACATATTGATTTATCATTGTTTACAATGATTTTTCCGGTAGAATTTCGTCACTAAGCCATCATTGATGTTATATTTCAAATTCGAGAACGATGCTTGTGCCGTTACCGACAGAACTGCTGATGGTGAGGCGTCCGGCCAGGTCATTGGCACGTTGCTGAAGGTTGCCCAGACCATTACCGCCCCGGGAAGCAGGAGCGTCCTCCGAGACGTCGGGGTAACGGAAGCCCTTGCCATTATCGGTGATGACAACGGTGAGCATTCGGCTGCCGCGATTAGAGAAGCGAATTTCTGCACTCTGCGCCTGAGAATGCTTGGCAATATTAGTAATTGCTTCTTTGCAGAAGAGATAGAGATTTTTTCGCTGACTCATATCGAGACGGATAGTTTTGAGCGGTTCTGCGGCTTCGAGCGTAATGCGCGTGCCGAGAGGTTCCAGAATCTCGGCTGCGAAGGAAAAGAGCCGTTCGATTACTTTCCCGAGAGCGTCATTTTTAGTATTAATCGTCCAGACGATATCGCTCATTGCTTCCATCGTCGTCTGAGCATGCTCACCAATTCTGATAAGCAATGCTTTTGTGTCATCGGTCATTTCCGAGGACAACCGCAGCAGAATCGCCGATGACAACGAGATACTACTGAGTGTGCTGCCGATTTCATCATGGAGATCACGGGCGATGGAGTTTCGGAGTTCGTATATTTTCAAGACTTGACGCAGCCGATAACGGTAGAGCGAAAAACCAAGGACGCACGCCAGCACACCACTTCCCCCATAAAACCACCAGGTACGCCACCACGGCGGTATGATTATGATGGTAAGGGTAATTTCCTCGTTGCTCCAGACGCCGGAACTATTGCGACCCATCACATGAAGCACATACGACCCCGGCTGCAGTTCGCTAAAAGCAATAGTATTATTTGATTCATTCTCTATCCATTTGTCGTGAATGCCTTCCAGATAATATTTATATCGTTTTTGCCGGGGCTTGGAATATTCAAGCAACGCACATTCAATGGTAAAATATGCTTCGTTGTGCGCAAGAGTGATGGTACGCGCATACGTGATCGGACAGGACAAAATATCAGGCCGACTGCGAAAACTGACGGAGTGATTAAATATCCGAAGGTCAGTAAATTTCAGCGGCGAGGGCTTGCCTTTTTGTAAGACAATCGCCGGATCAAAGACCGTGATATTCGTAATGCCGCCGAATACCAGTTCGCCGGAGCTCAGCGTTCCAAATTCATACCGGTTGAATTCAAAATCACCGAGCCCTGTTTCTTCGGTAAAAAGCACAATTTCCGGGACAGGACGCTCATCCCGAATGTGTGCTTCGGGTATCGTCAGTGCACAGATACCTTTATTGCTGC
This sequence comes from Bacteroidota bacterium, assembly GCA_052035765.1. GTDB lineage: Bacteria > Bacteroidota > Ignavibacteria > Kapaibacteriales > UBA961 > JADJXV01. The sequence goes on along the minus strand of JBPOHH010000708.1, from coordinate 4,588 downwards.
TGAGCCAGAGAGAACCGTTGGCATCACTGAGAACACCGTAAATCACGTTATTCGGCAGTCCGTTTTCTTCGGTATAATGTATGAATTTACCGGTTGAAAAATCGAGCCGGCAGACGCCTCCGCCATTGGTACCGACCCAGAGATACTTCGATGGATTTCGGGGGTCGAGGCAAAGAGAAAAAGTACAATTCTCACTCAAAGAAGCAGTATCGCCCGGTGAATTTTGCCAGGTCTGCCAGCGTTGAGTTTTGGGGTCAAAGCAGAGAAGACCTTTGACGGTAGCGAACCAATACTTCCCCCTCGTATCGACGATACAATGGGAAATGAACCGGTATTCGACGAAATTGCTTTTTATGGGAAAGACAGCCCGATAGAGCAGTGCTCCGGTCGAGCAATCGAGTATGATGCACTCATACTGCCCACGAGAATTAAGTGCCGTCACACAGAGGCGGTCGTCCGAGGTAAGGAATTTATATACTTCAAGTTGAGCCTCGAGTATATCATACTCCGTGAGCTTATCCGTGCGCGGGTCCAGCGAATAAAGACAGAGCCGTTTCGAGCCGGGACTATACTCGTTGAACCAATATTTCCCCGATGTGTCACGCTTGATATCGACGTCTTTTTTTCCTGCCTTTCCAATCATCAGATATCGCTGATGAAATCGCTGCCGCACCGTTGGTTCGGCTTGCGTGACAATGACCGCATCGGAATGAATAATCTGCGCATTTGAAGATGATGTCGCGTTGAGAACAATGCTCCGAAGCTTCGAATAGACCTTGAAATTCGCCTTCCGGGCATCATATTTCAAGGCGCCGAACCCACTGGTTCCTGTCCATACAATCTTCTCACGGTCAATACAGGTTGAGATTGAGCGTAGCTGAAATTGCTCAGGATTACTGATTAATTTCAACGAATATGTATAAGGATTAAACAGATAAAATACTTCGCCGGTTGATATGCGAAAATTCCCCTGTGCATCGCGAATCGGAGTCGTTACCCAATCAACGGTTGAGACAAAATCTGCCAGAAAATCGAAGCGCCTCGTGCTCCGATTCCAGCATCCTATCTCTCGATTTGTCTGAAAAAATACGCTATTCGTACCCATAATCTGCGACGCGATCGCAATATTCACCGACTCGGTCTTGAGTCCCATATCCGCGAGTGCGATCTGCTCCATGGTCCATGTCCGTACATCCGTAGCATGCCGGCAAATATGCAGTGTATCGAAGTATAATACCCACAGCTCGTCGTCGGTAATCATCGCCGTACGATTAAAACCCTTGCCGGTCAATGCCTCGGGGCTGCCGGAAAGATAGCGCGCATTATAATCAAGGGCAAGCTTGAGTGTAATACAATGGTTACGCCTGTACTGTTCCGGCCGTACAGACCGTATGTCAAAAACATACAGGTCTCTCAGCATCTGCACCGAGAGCAGGCCGCCCGTCATGTCGAGTTTGCGTACTTCATTGCGAATCGGCACGTGAGCATCGGCAGGAAATTTTGCCGGATAGAACCGCTCGTTGACCTTATCGAAAATCCACAATCCTTTCGTGGTCGTGCCGAGCCAGAAATTCCCGTTATCATCTTCTAGCATTTGTGATACATAATTTTCCGGCAGTGAGAATTCATCCTGCGGATTATGCCGAAACACCGTAAAACGGTAGCCGTCGTATTTGTTGAGACCGTCCTTGGTGGCGAACCACAAGAACCCTTCTTTATCCTGATAAATACAACGCACCATGCCCTGCGAGAGCCCGTCTTTCGTCGTCAGCATCTCGAAATTCAGACGCACCGAATCTGCCGTCATGCCGGCACAGAGCGGCATGGCAGCGAGCACCGTCGCACTGAAAAAGCAGAGTACAATTCGTAAGTGCCGCACCATCAATTCGTGCCCCGGGTGAGAAAATACGTGTGCATTTTCCCTTTGCCTTTGATTTCAATCTCGCCGCGGGGAATAATGGTAATTGATACATTATTCACACGTACCGGTGAATGCGTAATAGGCGATGATGAATGCATAATAGGCGATGATGAGAAATCGTTTGTTTCTTCTATTAACCATTCACCATTATCCATTACTACTTCCTTTTGTACCACGAGCAACTTCTTCAAAAATTCCTCGCTCACATGAATTTTATCTTCCTCGCCGTGCGACTCCATTCTGCTTGCCGTATTGACTGCATCGCCCCACAGATCATACGAGTATTTATTCTCGCCGATAATTCCGGCAACGACACTTCCTGCATGTAATCCAATCCTAAATCCCAGATCTATCGGCACCGTAAATCGACGCTCAAGGGAGAAATCTTCGAGCATTTCGAGTGCGGCAAGTGCGGCTCGCTCCGCATGATTTTCATACGCAATCGGCGCGCCGCACACGGCCATATATGCGTCGCCAATGGTCTTGATTTTCTCGAGTCCGTATTTTTTGCAAATGGTATCAAAACGGCGAAAAACAATATCGAGAAGGTCGATGAGTTCACCTGCGGAAATCTGGGTGGACATTTTTGTAAATCCAACAATATCAACAAACAGAACACTCACGTTTTCGTGGGTATCTGCTATGTTTTCACCCTCGAGTAAGCGATTCGCGATGGTAGGAGGCAAGGTATTATGGAGAAGCTTTTTGGTAGCGTTGGCCTCTGCACGCTCCACGGAAAGCGCTCGTTCCCGTTCGGCTTCATGGCGTTTTTGATGTTCAATTTCTGCCGTGTTTTTTGCGTCCTCGCTTCGAACTTCTTGTTCTAATGCATAGAATGTACGAAAATTCTCATCGGATTCCTGCCAGCGCATTTCTTGTCTGAATACATCAGCCATTGCTTTATAGAAATCGACCAAGAGCGCTTTTGCACCAATTTCGGTGCTGAGGGTAATTGCTTTCCGCAGATAATATTCCGCCGTCTCAGCATTATAGCTTTTATATTCTTTGTTGGCGAAGAGTGAGCCGATATTCCCTGTAATACGTGCAATCATTGCTTTTTCTCCGAGTTCTTCATGCGTGAGAAGCGCTGTTGTATAATACTCCAACGACTTTTCGTACAACCTCAGCAATTGATATACATTCCCAATATTTCCCGTAACGCGGGCAACCCCTGATTTTTCAGCGAGTTCGTGATAGGTAGAAAGTGAAATTTCCAGATATTCCAGCGCCTTGTCGTACATGCCGAGCGAAAAGTACACCCCTCCGATATTGGCGGTCACGCCGGCAACGACTGCTTTTTCTCCGAGTTCTTCATGGGCACGGAGTGCCTTGGTCATATATTCTAATGCCTTATTATATGACCCAAGAGAATCATACACGAGTCCGATATTCCCGGTCACAAGAGCTGCCGCTGCTTTTTCGCCGAGCTCTTCGTGGATGAATAGTGCATTAGACATATATTCCAATGCTTTATCAAACGAGCCAAGCGAATTATAGACATTTCCGATATTGCCTAAAACACGTGCAATTCCTGATTTTTCGCCGAGTTCTTCATGGGCTGCAAGGGCTTTATTGTAATAGTCGAGTGATTTGCTGTACGATCCAAGATTCATATACACAGCACCCATATTTCCTGTGACAATGGCAACACCTGATTTGTCAACGAGTTCTTCAAAGAGAGTGAGCGCTTTTACCCAATAATTCAATGCTTCTTCATAGGTACCAATTTTAACATACGCCGACCCGATAATATTCCAGATTTTCGGTTGTAATTCATGGAGACTATACCTCTCTGCTCTATCAAGTGCTTGATTGGCAATAGAAAGCATTCTTTCAAAGTTTCCGAGATTATACGAGGTCGTCGCTAAAATCAGCAACGCACGCACATGTATCCTCTGCTTCTCCATTGCTTTCTCTGCCCCGTCACCACTGAGGTCACTGATAATTTCATCGATAATACGCTCTGCTTTGTCGTAATTCCCATTCGTTTTTTCTAGTTCAGCAAGGGTCGCTAAATTTGTAAGTTCTTCAATCTTCATGTTTTCTCCATAAAATATGTTTGCATTTTCCCTTTGCCTTTGATGTCCATCTCGCCGCGTTCTTGGAAGCAAAAGAACTGAAAGGACGATAATGACAAAGCGTGCATAAATTCCTCGCTCACATGTATCTTCCCCGCTTCGCCGTGAGACTCCATCCGACTCGCTGTATTCACCGCATCGCCCCACATATCATACGCGAATTTCTTCTTGCCAATCACTCCTGCTACTACTTCTCCACTGTGAATTCCTATGCGTAATTGAATTTCCTCACCCGTAGAAATTGAACGAAATTCCTTCATTGCTTCCACCATTTCGAGGGCAAAATGTGCCATTGCTTCTGCATGATCTTCACGCTGAATCGGTGCGCCCGAGACGACCATGTACGCGTCTCCGATGGTCTTAATTTTCTCTAATTCATACTTCTCGGCAAGGGCGTCAAAGGTGCTGAATATTCTATCTAGACCCTCAACAAGTTCTTCCGGAGTAATACGTTGCGAAAGTTTAGTAAAATTGACGATATCGGCAAAAAGTACCGATACGCTTGGAATTTTCTCAGCAATGAGCTTGGTGCCGCCGAGTATTTTCTCGGCGATTGTTGGTGGAAGTACATTATGGAGTAATTCTTCGG
>JBPOHH010000193.1:0-5493 GCA_052035765.1 Bacteroidota bacterium | reverse complement strand
AATGTTTTTAAAATTACTCTGCCGACGGAATTTAAGCTGGAGTAATCATTTGAATGCAGGGATGTACATTCGGCAGATTGTAACTCTTTGAATATCAGCGTGGTCTTATCACTCGCAGCTTATGATTTGTGTCGGTAGCGAGAGGAGCCGGTGAAGCTCCGCCGAGGTTTTAGGAAGACGCACTTAGCTTGCATGAGTTAGAAAATTATGTTTCACTATACAACTATACAATTATGAAAAAAACAATACTGCTGCTGGCTGTTGTCCTGCTTCCGGTGATTGGCTTTGCACAAAAAACGGAAACCGAAAAACCCGATTACAGCCAAATCGAGAAAGACATTGCCGACCCGCAATCGAATTTCTATTACCCGAAGCTCCTTCAACGATATAAAGGATATGACACCACCATGACGTTGCAGGAGAAACGGTATGTCTATTATGGATTTACCTTCCAAAAAGATTATTCTCCGTATGGACATTCTACGTTCTTTGATAGCTTAAAGAAAGTGTTGAATAAAGAATCGCACAGCAACGAAGAACTCATGGTAATTGTTCGATTTACCGATTCAATTTTAGCGACAAACCCATTCGATTTACAGGCAATGAATTATCAATTATACGCGTATGACAAGCTCCAAAAGAAGTCTGAATTTACGAGGAAATTACACCAAATGAGAATTATTGTGGATGCTATGTTCAGCTCCGGCGACGGGTTAACAAAAAAAACGGCGTACTACGTGATTTATACATCACACGAGTATAGTTTACTCAATATTATGGGGTTTGATTTTGGAGGACAGCAGAGCTTAATCGAACATTACGATTTCCTGAAAGTATCCAAAAATGCTCAGGAGATTGATGGATTTTACTTTGATGTAAGCCCATGCTTGAATTATTTAGATCGTAGGCTTAAAAAATGATTTGTTCAACACGCAACACGCGACCAATTTACGCCTCTCTGTATCCTTAGTAACAGGAGTATTGACAGAAGCTGAGGGAGCAGGATGAAGGCATACAACCCATTTTATTTCAAGCACTTCCGCATTTCAAAATTTACAATAATCCTCACCCGTGGCTGAGTCATGGAGAGTGCCGGTGAAGTACAGCAGTGTATAAGAGAACAGGCGCAAAGGTTGCGCATATTTAGGCGATAAAAACAATTACAAGGACAACAATGAACCTCTACAAAAAAGCTTTGATTGCAATGCTAGTATCACTCACCTTCGGTTGTGGCAAGAATGAGGATAGTGCGGTCATTCCGGTTTCGAATATTACGTATTCAACCTCGCCCTTCGATTTGCAGGGTGTCAATGCAAAATTTGCCAAAGACATTGCCTATGACACCAAGGAACGGACGCAGTTCGATATATGGCTCCCTACTTCTTCCACACCTACCGGACTTGTAGTCTATGTCCACGGAGGTGGATTTACAAGCGGCGACAAGGATTTTGTCTATTCTGTTCAGTCGGGCGGTGCCTGGGACTTCCCCTCCGACATTCGATATTTACTTCAGAATAATATTGCGGTTGCTACTGTTCGCTACACGCTTCTGAGTCCTGCCGGAGAAACAGAAGGCGTCAAAAAACCTATGGCAGATGTGCGGAGGGCATTGCAGTATATTCGGAATCGAGCAGGTGATTTCAACATCGACAAAACCAAAATTATTCTGGCGGGTAATTCAGCAGGCGCGGGTACTTCACTCTGGATTGCTTTTCAAAATGATGTAGCCGATGCACGCAGTACAGACCCCGTACTACGGGAATCAAGTCGGGTAAAAGGCGTCGTAGCAAGGGAAACGCAGTCGAGTTATAATATTGAAGACCGTTGGGTAAACAATGTATTTGTCGATTATAAACTGACATGGTCAGAAATATTGACGAATGAAACAGGCAACATTCGAAAGATATACGGAGTATCGACGAATGCTCAATACGAGTCACCTGCCATTGATACGTATAGGGCAGAAGTTGATATGCTGGCGTTGATGTCTGCCGATGACCCTGAAATTTGGATCAACAACACTCTTCGAGATGTTGCACACCCCTACTCAGCGCCGGATATATCTTCCCATCACGCTTTTCATGCACGCGAGCTTAAGAAACGAGCAGATACCGTAGGATTGAAAAATATTACCTATTATGGAAAAAATCCTATCCTCTATTCTCACCCAAGCAATGAAAGCTGGGTAGAATTCTGCAAACGTAAAGTAAATGAATAGGGGGCGAGGGCAGGGGGTGTTGCGGGTGATATAGAACAATTAAGTAATTAATAATGCATGTAGATAGAGAATAATCTTGGGTGACGAAAGAGTACAAACATCACACTGATTTTGTAGCATAGCTTTAATGTAAACAAGCAGTTGAACATGGCAGACCTTCTCACATTAGACGTAATCGATAACGGTCAAGGCGGACATAGAGATTTACTGTTTTGTATTCCTGACCTCATTGACGACCAAGAATTCGACACTTACTATTTTAGCTTAGCTGATGAGCCGTTGGAAACTATAGGTGACATCAAAAAAGCGGTATCGAGACTTCTTCAATTTTGGCACAACAAAATATCTGAGAGTAAAAATGGCGAAACTATTTTCCTGCCCATTGACTTTTCGGACGAATACACCGGCTGTTTGAAAGTACTCCATAAAGACGATCAATTAGTACTGACGTACGGATTTTCAAGACGAGAAGGATACACTGTAAACCCATTGAATCCGGAAGATTATTACAAGCAAATAACGGACTTTAAAGCCGGCTCAGAAAAACACCTGATAGTCAGCCAATCAGTTTTCATTTCTACACTTGACCTACAAATTAGAAAATTAAAGGGAGAGACGACGTGATAATTTATTTGCCAAAGATAATCGGTCTAACGTTATATCATTTTTAGAAATTGGCATTGAATATGTTCTTGATACGAATCCCTGAAATTTAGAAATGGATTTCCCTCAGCTTCATAAACTTTTGAGAATGTAAGCTACTGCTAACGTGCTGCGTGGTAATAATCTTGCTTCTGCCATTCGAGCAAATGATGGTGCATAACCGAGTGAATCATTCCTACGATTTCGGATCCGTACAAGGAGCAGCCAAACTTTAAAATATTTGATAGCAAGCAAACAGAGCATACTGTATGATGAATATCTCAACGAAACACCTTGCAAATATTCCAGATATTGAACAATTGAAAAGACTTTGCAAAGCATTGGCAACATTAGATGCAATTCTTTGCAGAGATTGGGAATATCGATATTATTCCTATAATAAGAATTGGGATCTGGCAAAGGGAGAAGAATTCTTTGAAATGAAAAATGGTTCAGGTGACGAATTTCAAATTCTATTTTCTAAACACGGCGCTGTTATTAATGGACTAGCACACGAAAGTGAAATGAGCAATTGGACAGAAAAGGAAGTTCCGCCACAGACACTTAAAGAGAAAATTTCAGTGTTTTTTGGGAACAAAAAAACCGAAACTGTGCAGACAATTTGGAAAGGCGTTGTTGATGATTTGCCAATCGATTTTCATGAATTTATTTTTGGAGAACCCATCAAATCAAAAGGAACCACTTTTTGTATTTGGCGGCTTCACAAGGACATACAATGGAATATCGGAAAAATAGATTTTCCCAATGACAAGTATGGAGATGGCAGTAAAGATCTTCTTTACATTCTGGACAACAATCCCAAAACATATATAACATCGGCAAGCGAATACTTTGACGAACAATTTGAAGAGAATACATTACCCATAGAAACTGTCCGGTATATTTATGACAACAAACCATTAACCAAAGAAATTATCGTGCAAATAACTCCACAATTCGACGACTTTGAAAATTTAAAAACAGAACTTGACGAAATTGGGTATCAATATGAAAATATATAGAGATACGATGCCTACGACTATATACAAGCAGCTTTGCACTTCCGATTTTGCTTCCCTTGTCAATCGGCATAACATTTGTGTAACCACATGAAAAAGCTACTATACCTACTGACAATATCAATTTTAGCAGCTATAAATCTAGTCAATGCCCAGACATTTAATAGAACATATCAAGGCTACTGGGCAACCACAATCTGGACTTTCGAATTTAAATCCGACGGTACTTACAAACGAATATCAGGCGGGCATTATGGAAATACGACGGTGGCAGGAAATTACAAAGTTAATCGAGATACAATTCAACTATTGACCGGCTTCAAGGAAACACACGGTACAGTAAACGAAAAGTATTTAATAGACAAAGACAGTTTAATTATTGATCTTAGGCTTTACTACGATTATAAACTACCTACCGGCTCAAGAATTTATAGCAGTAAAAAACGCTATGACATTTTACAAAAACCTAATTTGGATTCTTCCATTGTTGTAAGTAAGCAACAGTTTGACACAATAGTTGAACATTGTACTTCACTTTTGAAAAACCGTATGACTACTGAACTTAACGACCAAGACCATATTAAAATAATTAGACTTATTAATACTTTACGAATGAACCAAAGCTCATCATATAACATCAATATTTATTCTGATTTTATGAAACTCGTTCAAGAAAAAGACTATGAAAAAGAGATTTCGATATATAACGACTGGACTCCAAACAGAGGAATGGGGTTTTATTTCCAGAAATTACAAATTGAACTTGGAGGAACCCCACACTTATATAGCAGATACAGAATAAAATGACAAAAAAGTCTACTCACAACATGAGTTTCGCATCAAGCAAAATGACATACAAATAATTATTTTCAGCTAACCACACTTCAAACAACTCGATCGATTTTATATAGTTCCATCTCTCACAGCCCATGATTCCCATCATGGGCTGTTTCTATTTTTGCCAATGATGTGGAAATTTTCACTCTCATTTTCACCCCAACCCAAAAAAATATTTTTTGCAAGAATGAAACCTTTATCGTAATTTTACGATAAGTAAATCGTAATTTTACGATAAAGGGATTCTCATTATTCAGGAAACTACTATGGCATCGTCCAAAACAGAACAATTCGACGCTCACACAACGCGCCTTGCCGAGCTCGCCAAAGCACTTTCGCATCCGGCACGACTGGCGATTCTCCAAAAAATAGCCGAACGCAACACCTGCATCTGCGGCGAAATCGTAGAGGCACTCCCGCTTGCACAAGCGACCGTCTCCCAACACCTCAAAGCACTCAAAGAAGTTGGACTCCTCTGCGGCGAAATCGACGGTCCACGCTCGTGCTACTGCATTAATTACACAGTGTTAGGCGAATTACAAGCACATCTCAACGGCTTCTTTACCGGAGTCGAGACCTCACGGCAGAAATGCTGCTGAGATAGTACAACGCACACATTTACCGGAGAATACATCTCCACATTTATTATTTATTGAAAGGATAGTAGTATGAATACGGCAGAAGAAATCAAAACACTCGTTCGTGAAAAATACGGACAAATCGCCGAACAGCCGAGAGAAGAAAACGCTGCATCATGTTGCGGTGCAGGAGGTTGCT
>JBPOHH010000217.1:0-1757 GCA_052035765.1 Bacteroidota bacterium | reverse complement strand
TGATAGCTGTACTGTTTCAAAGGTCGAATGTGGTTATCGTGTAGTACGTTTCAGTGGTAAGTATTGACGGTCGGTTGTAGCAACCGACCGGACGGGTAAATTGAATGCCTCGGGTGCCTACTTCGCGCGTTTATTCATAGCGCAGAGTAATTGCAGAACGCTTTTTACCTTTATTTTTCACCCTGCTTACTGTTTGTATGATTCTATTGTCGGTGTCGAATTCGATGGTAAGCGGACTATACCCATTATGATAAAGTTCTGCTTCTAAGGATAGCCGCTCGCGTTGGTCATCTAAATATTCAATGAAGCTGAGTTCCGGATATTGAGATGAATTGCCTTTTGGTGTGATTCGTCGGAAGTGCTTCGCCGGAACGCATAGGTCAGAGAAGAGACATTCAAAGATCGTGGCGCGTTTCTTTTCCGAACAGTCGGTCGATATGCCGTGCATGGTTTCCTGCAAAAAGTCCAAGTCCAGCCGGTGGTATTTATTTTCTAACAGAATGCGCTCGATGGAGTCAACAATCTGCTGTTCCTTTTCATCGCTCAGAACTACTTTGCCGTATTGACGATACCTTTTTTTGCGGTTCACGAGCTCGTAGGAGGTTTCGATATAATAGACCGGCAGGAACCAATTGACCCATAGTGTACACAGATGCAATTCTTTGCCGGTGCGGAGGAACGTTGTAAAGTCCCAATCGAAGTCCTCGCGCGAGTTGTACAGGTCGATATCATCATTCAGGCAGAATATATAAATATCAGCAATATCACCGATTGTATCTTTTTTTGTTAAAAGATTTCTTGGTTTTCCCGATGAATATGAGGATGCCCTAAAGGGAGTGGTGATATGTTTGGACACGTCATCAAACAAACGTGTACCTGTCACCGGATTGGCGAGATACGCATTAATTTTCGGCAGAAGGTTGAGTCTGCCATTGCTGAAATTGGTATGGATAAATTCCAGGATATCGGTATTGTTCATAGGGAGTGAGGGATTGTTGTGTGGAAGTTGCATGGCTTGACGGGCGTTGGGTTTTGATAATGGGAGTGGAAGGGATGTGTTTATGGAACTTCCTTCTGTTTATACACATAGCATTGGTCGCCTTAATGTGACCTGCATTACTTTGTGGTTCTCGAAAGAAACTGACATAATCCAATCATTTTCTACAAGATATTCGATATGCCTTCCAACAGACATTTTTCCATACTCTTGCTGGGAATCAAGCATTTCTAGTACTTCTTTCTCGTTTAGACCAATTAATTTTTGCTCTTTTACCAATGTTACAGCGATGTCATACGGTTTTATAATTTTCTGATCCCACTTGGCTTTTTCAAAGGGTGTAGAATACGATAGATTTGAGATAAAAAATATCATAACTGCGGTCTGTCCGAGTAAAGGAAGTAAGCCCATCCCGTAAGCAAAGTATTTTCTATTCTCTCTAATGTAAAGTCTGACTGTAAAAACCGTGATTATTGAAACTATAGTTATTCCAATGAGGAGAATTATCCTCTGAGTTTCGATTTCTTGGATTGTCTCCCCTCCGCCAAGATTAAATATACCGGCAAAATATATTAAACTCAAAATAAAAAGAGTGAGCCCGCTTATCAGGAGCCCTTTTATGAATGAGATCGTTCGATTTTTTTCCATGTATTAAGCAATCAAGAGTATTTTAGAAAATCAACCTCTTCCCTCACTAATCACCCCTCACCATCATTACCCATTACCCTCTTTTCACCGCAAGTTACCGTATTTTATGAAT
>JBPOHH010000848.1:0-2220 GCA_052035765.1 Bacteroidota bacterium | reverse complement strand
GCCACCGCCGCAGCAGCCGCAACGCTCCACTTCCTCCTATCAGCCGCCACCGCCGTCAACATCGTCGATGTTTGCGCCGACCAAAACGTCGGGTAATTTTCAGGAATATCAAGCGCAGGGTGCATCGCAGAGTTTCTCAGGCGCGCATAAAACAGCGTTTGAAGCTTTATTTGGCAATGATTTACCACAAGGTGAGACGCCTGCTGCACAAATTCAAGAACCTGCCGCGTCGGCAATGACCGTCTGGCAATTACACAACAAGTACATCTTCGTGCAGACCGACAAAGGCGTGATGATTATCGATCAGCACAATGCGCATGAGCGGATTCTCTATGAGCGCGCGCTCAAGGCGATGAACGAACAGTATGTGAATGGTCAAAAACTGTTATTCCCGGTGAAAATCGAGATTTCAACCTCAGAAAAAGCGCTCATTGAAGAGCTTGCTTCGGATATCGAGCATCTGGGATTCGACGTGAGTGTTGATGGTATGATACTCGAAATTCGGGGCGTACCGCTCGATGTGCATTCGGGAGAAGAGGAAGTGGCGCTGAAGGAAATACTCGCGCAATTCGAAGAATATCAGCAAATTAGGCAATCCGACAAACGGGATAATCTTGCTGCGTCGTTTGGATGTAAGGCGGCGATTAAGACGGGGCATCGCCTGAGTGAACCCGAAATGCGTCGCTTGGTGGAGGATTTATTTGCTACTTCGACGCCGTATGTGTGTCCGCATGGACGTCCGGTGGTGGTGGATTTCCCGCTTACGGAGTTTGACAGACGTTTCGGGCGAACGTCGTAATATTTGACAGAGTTTGGCGTATTTTCCTGCCTCAATACCTGCTTTCACCATGTTTCACCCGGCGAAGGGGAGATGGTCGTAGTAGCCGCCTAATTCTTTTCTATTTGCCGTCGAGAGATATATCTTTAATTTTGTGAAAGTTCCGTGCTCTCATTGAGCATATTCTCGTCGAATCCTTCAGCCGAACGTATTCCCATACCTTACAATTCAACCGTTTATGAATTTCCAAGAGCTTCAAAAGATTATAAAAAGTGCTCAATCTGAAAATAACAAAGGCAATTATGACGATGCCGCGCGTGTTCTTGATGAATATCTCGTTCTCCTACAGCAGGAGCCGGTATCGGCGCAAACGCTCGAATTCCGTGCCATGCTCAAGATCGCACTTGCCCAAAATGCTTGGTTGAGAGGAAATTTTGAAATGGCGCAAGTCCATTCCCAAGAAGCAATTATGACTGTTGATGCCGAAGTGCAGCCCGACTCGGTCAAGTATGTAATCCATGAGAAAGCAAATAACATCATCGGGCTTGTCAATTGGAATACCTCGAATTACACGAAAGCACTGGAATATTACACCAAAGCAATCGAGGCAGCGGGGAAAATCAATGATCGGCTGGGCGAGGCAATGATCACCGGAAATATCGGAATTGTCTATTCCAAGCTCGAAGACTATGAGCGTGCGTATTCGTATTATACTAAAGCGCTTGCCGTACATGAAGAACTGGGCATGAAGTCCGAAGTGGCCAATGTGACATGTAATATCGGCATCATGTACCGTTCGCAGGAAGAGTATCCCCTTGCTCTTGAATGTTTTATCAAAGCACTCTCCCTTCACCAATCGCTCGGTATGAAGACAGAAGCCGCGCGCATGATGGGTAATATTGGTTCGGTGTATTTCTCACTCCATCAATTCCCGCTTGCGCTTGAGTATTACAAAAAAGCTCTGGCGGAATTTGAATCAATGGACTTGAAGGCGGATATTGCAATTATCTTAGGTCATATCGGCGGTCTCTATGCTGCCGATGATTTTGATGGATTTGATCCTCAAAAAGCGATTGACTATGTATTACGTGCTATTGAAATCGACGAAAAACTCGGCATGAAGCAGGATTTGTACGAGAATCATCAGACGTTGGCGATGATTTATAAAGAACAGAAAGACTGGGAACGCTTCGCCCATCATTTTGAAAAATATCATGATATCGAAAAAGAAGTCAATAGTGAAGAGTCACTGCGCCTGGCGCAACGTCTTGCAATACAACACGATTTGGCGCTTATTCAACGTGAACAGGATATTTTGCGGGAGAAAAATGCCGAACTCAACGAACTCAATCAAGAGCTGGAGCTCAAAAATGAACAGCTCCTCCTCCTCAATGTAGAAAAAAGCGAATTCCTTGGAATTGCCTCGCATGACCTCAAGAATC
>JBPOHH010000585.1:0-5608 GCA_052035765.1 Bacteroidota bacterium | reverse complement strand
ATGGTAACTAATCGAAATATCATGCTGTTGTCTATTTATTCCGAATAATATCCTTCTGCACGGGTGAATAGTCTGTCTTGCTTTGTCCGTTGACAATGAGTTTGTCAAAATAACACTTCACGCCGGTCGCCACATTCATATTCTCTACATTTTGGATATGAAAATGCAGGTGAGGTTCGGACGAATTCCCCGAATTTCCGCATTCCCCCAAAAACTGCCCCTGCTTTACCGATTGCCCTTCTTTGACCTTGATGGTATGCTGCTTGAAATGCGCGAAAAATAAGTATTCCTTTTTCTCGGTGCGGATAATCACCGTATTGCCGGGCATATAGATAGGGTTCATCTCGCCCGGTTCGTTGTCTTTAATCCCATCGACGACGAGCACGACTTCACCCTCGCACGGTGCCACGATATCCTTGCCGAACGCATAATAGTCGTCATTGATTTTTCCGTCGGTTTTATACGATTTACCGTCTTCGTTGGTGACGACCATATCGAAGGCATTTTTTTGAGCGGTGCTCACGACATGATAATTCTGCTCTTTGGTGTCGCCTCCCCAAACCACCGTCCACTCGCCCTTGACGGGGAGAATGAGCTTGGTGGTGTTGCGCTCGAGCTTGGGTAATGTATTGTCAATAAATGGCTTGACGAAGAGTCCGTTGATTTTGGAATTGTTGTCAACGGAAATGTTAAGCGTGAAAAGTGCATGCTCAAATTGTGTTTTGTACGACGCATAGCTTCCATTCTCATACCGCATAAACTCCCGTTTGGTGATTTTTCCTGCCTGCGACTTGAGACCTGAGAGAAACTCGGTCGTCTTGTCGAGTGGCAAGGCGTTCTGCATTTCGGCTGAAAACAGCGCGAACACGCCGGCAATATCATCGGCATTATATTTTTTTTCAAATGAGGCAGATACTGCTTTGGAGGAAAGAGTCTCCTGCTGCGCGCCGGCAAGCGAGACGATTAATGGAAAGGCGATGAGAAGGAAGGAGAGAAATTTCATGCGATGTGTGGAGGTAAATAATTGTAGATAAAGTTAATTGCTGATAAATTGTGCTGCATACTTCTATGCAGGTTCGGCAGTATGCTGTGCGCGGTCGTATTCGATACAGGTTTTGAGGTCCACGAGTCGCTGCCGAACATTCTGTTGTAAATTTTTTCTAATAAAATAGGTAGCTATCGTAAACGGGAAGCGGAGCGTAAAGCTATAGAGAAAGGTCACTTCCGTCGAATTGTCTGCGACTTGTCTGAACCGCCATGACCCCAGAAATTCTTTAAAAAGATAGGGACCCTGTGTCATTTTGATAGCCGTGCCGCGCGGTCGCTGAAAGGTGATGTATTCGGTGGTCATACCGAGCCGGTTTTTGGAGACGCAGTATGCCTGTACTCCTTTATCTGCGTGAGGAGCGCCATCAAGCAAGTCTGCCTGTATAAGAAACGTATCCCATTGCAGGCGCTTGGAATAATCCTGTGTAAAGTCGAATACCGTTTCCGGGGAATCGCCGATGAGGATAGATTCTGAGAACTTTATACGCTGCATGATTGCTCTTTCTAGAAATATGAGAAATGTGGCTCTTGCCCTATACTCCACTTCAATTGACAATACTCGCCTGCAAAAATACACAACCTCCCCGAAGTTATCGTGCTTGATGCTATTCTTTTTAAGGCGATTGCAGCGCTACACCTCAGGTATTTGCAGCTGATGATACCACCCGATTGAACCGGGAAGCCACAAGGTCATTTCCACGCTTCCTGCTGCTACTGCTTGATAGCCGGGCGCGCTTTCAAAGACGATTTCGTTGATTGAACTTTCTTTATTACCAATATTTAAGAGTAATTGCGCGAGTCCTACCAGTACCTCGCTGTTGCCTGCTATTTCCAGAACATTTTTTCGCTCCCATTCTTCATCCGTTATGCAAGGGTTCTCATCGTCCGGCAGGAGGTAGAAGCAAGGAAAGAATTCTTCCTTGCGTATCTCTTTGTAATAATAATGCCTCGTGGTAATTTTCCGCGCCCAATACTCCCAGTGAATTGGTTGCTCAACGAGCCCATTCCATTTTTTATATATGTTTAAATCATAGCCAAATTTTATCTGTTTGATGAATGATTCTTGGTTTGTGAGATTCAGGGTAATCGATGTATTCTTGAATACAGCTTGCAAGAGGAGAAGTCCAAGGATTGTATAGAATTGCTTGTTTGTATGGAAATCTAAATGTTCTATTCGGTAGGTGTCATTATATGTGTTCTTCCTTTTCAAAATGCAGATCATGTTCGTATCAAAAGTAGTCGCATCGAGTGTCGGCAAGATTGCACTGTCAAAGATACATGCTTCTTCCTGCTCGAAATTTTGAGGTAATTGCCGGCAAATATTGTCAAACAAAGAAATAAGCGTTTCTTGCATGCTGTATGATGTTGAGATTGGAAGTTCGGAGAAGAGGATGAACTGTAAGCTATCAATGTACTCCCCTGCAAAAATACACAACCTCCCCGAAGTTATCGTGCTTGATTCAGCAGGTAGTGTCGGTAGAATTATAATTTCCACATTCTATCGCTCGGCTATTTGGCGCAGATTGAGGTGATGATTGACGGAATTTGACACATCGAATGCGCCGAAGAGAAGCTAAAATTCCGTATTTTTGTTGAAAAATTAAACAACATTTCGTTCTATAATGTGCTTGCATCATGGCAGTTTATTCGCTCGATTCTCATAAATTTTCTACCCTCATTGTCGGAAATTCCCGGGCAGTGGCAGATATTGCGCGTACGCTTACGGCGGCGGATTTCCCATTCTCAATTCTTGTCGAGCCGATGCTTGATGAATTGTTTGGTTTTGGCGATCCTGGCGGGGCTTCCTCAATCTTAGTACCATCGTACTTGCAGGCGTATGTCCATCAATTTGTTGGAGATGTGTCCGAGGTGCAGCGTCCGCCCGATATCATCATCGAGCCATCGTCGCTCCCGGCGCGGGAAAAAAGCGAAATGCTGATAGAAGTGAGTGATGAATTTCCGGAGGCGGTGATTTTGTCGTCGTCGATCGGGTGTACGGCGACCGAACTCTTCGCGCAGCTCGGATTGCAGAATAATATTGTAGGATTTAATGGTATCGCGCTCGCACAGCAGAGTACGATGATGGAAATTGCGCCGGCACTGACGGCGTCCGAACAGTCCATTGCGATAGCAAAACGCTTTTGGTCAGCGCTTGGCTTTGCGACGGAAACGGTTGAGGACAGAGTTGGGCTGGTATCGCCGCGTATTCTTGCCACGCTCATCAACGAAGCTGCTTTTGCGGTGCTGGAAAAAGTCGCAAGTGCTGAGGATATCGACACTGCCATGAAGCTTGGGGTGAATTATCCGAAAGGTCTGCTCGCGTGGGCCGATGAGATTGGAATTGAAGTAATTGTTGCGCTTCTCGATGCATTGCATCGTGAGTACGGACAGGAACGCTACCGTCCGTGCGTGCTGCTCAAGCAAATGATGCGCGCCGGAAGAATAGGCAAATTCAGCGGTCGCGGGTTTTTCGAATATCCGCCGCAGGAACGGGTCGGGTAATAGTTGTCAAGCCACATGCATCTTCCTGTAGAATCATCACTTGTCGTGTTCTGTGATTTCGACGGTACCATCGCCCGGCGCGATGTGGGTGATGCACTCTTTCAGCGGTTTGAAATTTTTGAGCCCTATCATCGAGACCTCTTAGCGGGGAAGATGACCGTAGCAGAGTATTACCGCAGAGCGACGCGTGCCGGAGGTGATGACTTCACACCGGAAGCGGTAGAAAAATTTGCCGGAGAGATGGAAATGGACGCGTATTTTCCTGCATTTTATAGCTATTGCCGCGAGCAGGGAATTCCGCTCATGATTCTCAGTGACGGCTTTCAGGAGTATATTCAGCCGATTTTACTGGCTCAGGGTATCGTAGATGCAGATGTACGGGCGAATTATCTGAATTTCCAAAAGAATGGGGCCGCGCCGATTTTTCCGGCAGCGAGTGAGAATTGCAGTTGCTTCTGCGCCTCGTGCAAGCGTAACAGTATGCTCTCGTCTGCCCCGACGGATGCAATCTATGTTTATATCGGCGATGGACGTTCCGATACCTGTGCGGCATCGCATGCGGATATTATTTTTGCTAAAGGTACGCTCGCTGCATTCTGTAATGAACGTCGGATTCCGCACTATACATTTCACACGTTTTTTGATGTGGTGCGGATATTCAAAAAAATAGTCGGCACCGGACAGATAAAACACCGCAGGCAGGCAGAGCTGATGAGAAAAAAATCGGTAGAGATAGAGTAAGTCTTTGATATTGTTGTATGTCGGCAAATTATGGCGTTGCTATGAAGTATCCCGTCGGTTATCGTATCGTCGTCGCTCTCCTCATGTTTATAGTGGGTAATGTGCATTTGGTACGCGCAGCCGACTCGAGCTATGTGAGTCGTACGACCGAGGTGCAGGCAATTGTCATTAATGGCGAGCAGTATAATCCGAATGCAAAGAACGCTTCTATCGTGCTCAGCCGTTCCGACACCATTCTTTTTGTCTATGGATGCCGGATAAGTGGCAGCGAGAGACCGCCGCTGTTATTCAGCACGCGCCTGACAGGGAAAAACCGGCAGCAAGAGCGTCAGCAGACAATGAATTCACCGAAGTGTTCATACAGCGGACTCCCGGAAGACGATTACTCATTTTATGTGCAGGCGATTGCACCCGGAAATTGGAAAGCAAGCGCGGTGATTGTCGATTTTAGGGTAGATAATGCCGAAGCAGACCGCCGTAAGCGTGAACGCGAGCGTATTCTGCAGGCGCAGAAGCAAGCTGCTCAAGCGGACTCAACCGTAGCACTTTCCCAAAAGAAAGCACGAACAAATGTTATTTTTTGGATAGTTGGCGTAATTGTTGTGGTGCTCGGCGGGGTACTGCTACTTGTGCGCTTCAAAACAAAACACAGCACAAAAAACAGTGGTAAGTCCTTGTTCTCTACAATAACAGGACTTGTTATACTCTTCATAAAGTCGTTGTTTACAAAACTATTTACTCGTACAAATCAAGGGGTGAGCGCTATGTCCACAGATGCTACAGTCAGTAAGATGGCCTATGATAAATTACTCGGAGAGAATAGCCAGATAAGGGCTGAAATTGCAGCCCTCCGCGGGCAAATCGATGCAATGCAGACAAGAGGTGATGAATTACGGGTGCGTATCCGTGAGCTGGAAGAGAAGATTGAACGCATCTCAATTAAAAAACAAGAACTTGAAGACCTCGCAACCCAAAAAGACGAGCTTTTTGCGATGGTGATTCATGATATAAAAAATCCCGCAGGATTGGTCAAAGGGCTGGTAGAACTACTCAGAACATACGATCTGACGGCAAATGAACAGCATGATGTGATGAATGACCTTGTCGAGACTTCCCGCAAAATCGTATCACTTTCGCAGGAAGTCTGTAAAATTATGGCACTTGAGTCCGGTCAGATGCGTTTGGTCTATGAGCCGTGGGACGTCAGTGATATCCTCCGAAGCGTTCACCGCCGCAATGATCCGACCGCGAAAAACAAACAGATTGAAGTCGTGCTCGACCTTCCTGCCGAACTCCCCGAAGCTGAAATTGACGGGCA
>JBPOHH010000579.1:0-1700 GCA_052035765.1 Bacteroidota bacterium | reverse complement strand
GACTGGCTGTTTCTGGCTGAACCGCTCAAGCATTGGCTGGCTGAGAATAAGAATTATCCTCTCATCGGACAGTTTTTCACCGAACCCTGGGTAGCGTATTTTATGTCGTGGAATGGTATGCTCCTCGATATCCTCGCTCCGTTTTTACTGATGTACAGAAAAACCCGCCCCTACATGTATACAGCAGTTCTGGGTTTTCACTTTATCAATGACCGCTTATTCAGCATTGGAATTTTCCCGTGGTTTATGATCCTTGCTTCCACGATTTTCTTCCCGTCTGACTGGTTTGCGCGCATGACGCGGGTCTATTCAACAGCAGGCAAACAAAGGACATACGGAATTATAGGTATGATTACCACGACAGCGATTTGCTTGTACCTGCATCCAAAGTTTGAAATTGTTCCTACCTTAATTGCTGCCTTGAGCGGAGCAATCTTAGTATGGTTGTTTATCGATCGCAGCACCGCATCCGAGCAGGCAGCGCCGGAAAAAACGGACGCCTTGCCGTCGCACTTTACCTACTCATCGGGCGTGGTCGGCTTGATGGCGCTCTGGATGCTCACGCAATGTATCATTCCTCTCCGGCATTTTGGTATTCCCGGTAATTCGAGCTGGACGGAAGAAGGGCATAGGTTTTCCTGGCACATGAAGCTGCGCGGTAAATCAGCCGCCGTAAAATTCTATGCCTACGATCCGGTAGCCCATAAAAAGTTTGAAATTGAAACACAGAATTACTTAAAACGCTGGCAAGCGGACAAAATGTCCACCCGGCCGTATATGATTCATCAATATGCGCAGCATCTCGATGACATCATTAAAAAGTCCAACCGGGGCACCTTCGAAATCCGCGTGGAGGCGTATGTGAGCATGAATTACCGTCCTCCTCAGCTTCTGATCGACTCCACGGTAAATCTAGCCCGCCAAGAATATTCCGATATGCGAAGGAATCCTTGGATACTGCCGCTTGACGAAAGTACCAGTCCGATACCGTATGATGCCGGTGGAACGAAAGAAGACAGTCAAAACGAGTAATTGTTTGTATTTATTACACTTCGAATACTACTCCGCTCGACTGCCATAGCATCCGAACTCGTCAGGACGATAAAGAATCGTAGATGCAGCGTTCGGTAGGAATCTTGCTTTGAATTGAATAGAGGGGGAAGGTCGGGAGTACGTATAATACCTGCACTTCCTGTCAGGCAAGTGAAAACAGGTTTTTATCCTGCCATGAATGCCAATTGTACTACTTTCAGCACAACTGCATGTTAATTAATAAGCTACGGCGCATGTGAGCATTACTGAGGAGTTCTTTGGTACTTGCTTCCTAGTCATGAGAACGCTTTCGAAATACTCAAGCGATTCGTCACAATCACGGTGCAATCGTGCTTGTAGTACTGAGTATTATCACAGCAGCCAAACGAAAACGAGTATTTGCTTTGTGACCATGGGTGTTGTATTTACTGAATCTGCAAGGAATTGACCGGCAAGATAGTAGGATATTTCATAAAGTACCAACCTTCAAAACAGATTCGCAGCATGCGAGCCAAGAGGAGATATCTTCGCTTATCACAGCGGTACATCTGTTTCGAGAAAATACGTTTTCATCATGCCTTTGCCCTTGATTTCGAGTTCACCACGCTCGACAAAATGAAAATTCGAAGCGCCGACGGACTGTACAAATCCCTCGCTAACGTGAATTT
>JBPOHH010000861.1:0-2435 GCA_052035765.1 Bacteroidota bacterium | reverse complement strand
CTCGAATTCCCGCGGATACCGACAATCGCTGAGTCGGGTAGCTTGATGATGAATTCTTCTAGCGCGGCATCACCAAAAGGATACAAATGCGGCTTGCGATCCGTAATAAGAATCAACGTCGAATCCTCCTGAAGCGGAATCGCCGACACGGCGACATTCGTTCGTGGAATGAGACGGGATACAGATGGCTGCACATCGGCAATGCGCACGATGAAAAAGATAGAAATGGACGACACTATTACCCGAAACGCCGCCTGACGGCGCGACTGCGACATCAGCACCAACAAGAGAGCGCTTGACACAAGGATCGAAAGCATAAGGGCGATTTCGGGTGCGTGAACGTACGAAGCAGGAAGTTCCACCGACCAACGATTCACAGCATCCGCCATGCGGATACACCACGCCGTGGCGGCGCTGTAGGTGGTTGCTATACCGACATTTATGGGTACTACGACAATGCTTAGCATTCCAAAGACCATTCCAAGACTCATTAGTGGAACGACGAAGAGATTTGCCAGCGGCGACACAACCGAGAAGGTGGAAAAGTAGTACGCAACAAGCGGCGACACACTCACCGAAGCGGCAAAGGTGAGCGCTAGGGAAGAGGCGATAAATTCAATACTCGACGATTGAAATGGAAGCAGCGAGAGGAGAAATGTGCGAAAGGGTGCATAAAAAATTGAAATCCCTGCCACCGAAACCACCGACATCTGAAAACCCGCCGAGTAGATGAGCGTGGGCTGCGAGAGGAGTAATATCACCACCGACAAGCTCACGATATTCAACGCATAAATCCTGCGTTGCCAGGTGTATCCGAGCATGCCGAGCACTGCCATCAGTCCGGCACGAAGAGCTGACGGCTGCATGCCGCTCAGGAGAATAAAAGTAGAGACGGCGACGGTAAAGATGAAGAATTTCAACCACCTATGGCGAACAAACCCGAGAATGACCATGATAAGAGCAGCAATGATTCCGACATGCGAACCGCTTACGGAGAGGATATGGGCAGTGCCGGAGAGCGAAAATCGCGCGCGCGTTTCGGGTGAAATTTTTGACTGATTCCCGAGCAACAGCGCCGTGACAATTGCCGCCGTTTCGTCCGAATAGAGAAGACGGATTCTCTCCTCAATTGCCTGCGTACATCGGGAGATAACTGCCGGCAACCCATGTGCTTTTTCAAGCAATGCCACCTGCGACGGACGTGCCGTCATCAAAAATTGCACATCCTGCGCCATGCAGTATTGGCGTTCGTCAAACTCCATCGGCAGCGTCGGTCTCGCCGGCATGCGAATCATTCCGACGGCATAAATGCTCGCTCCCGCACGGAGAAAACCCTCACGTTCCGTCGGAAGCGGTACCGTAAGAATCACTCTGCACGGACGAATCGCCGGCATCGGCTGCGCATCAAGCGTGCCGCTGACAAGACATCGAATAGATAGGGAATCGCTCCGTAAAAGTGAGACCACCTCACCATGAAAAACACT
This sequence comes from Bacteroidota bacterium, assembly GCA_052035765.1. Classification (GTDB taxonomy): domain Bacteria; phylum Bacteroidota; class Ignavibacteria; order Kapaibacteriales; family UBA961; genus JADJXV01. Next base: position 951 of record JBPOHH010000861.1, on the reverse strand, counting down.
CGGAATATCCCGGATATCAAGACTCGGAGTACGGAATTGCTGCGCCGCATTGCCGGTCCACAGTCCAAGCGCAAATGCAGCAATCCAAAAAGATGTATGGTAGTTACGAGAAAAATACACAGTGCAGGCAAGAATACCCAAACAGGAAAACATCAGGATAAATCCTGTCTCATTCCACGAGGCAGTATGGTAGAAAAATATACCGAGCGCTACGCCGCAAAGAAGACGGAAAGCAGGGTAGCGCGTGAAAATTATACGCGGTTTGTCGGACATGGTATGTGGGTGATGGTTGAAAATCTGATTTAACGTAGGGGCGAATTGCATTCGCCCATTTCCTGTATGATCGAGACGAATTGCATTCGCCTTTTTCCTGTATGATTCGAGCGAATTGCATTCGCCCTTTTCCGGCATGACCGGGGCGAATGCGATTCGCCCCTACGGTAATCTATATCATTGTAAAGCTATTATAATTGCTCAATATCATTAATCCTATCCAAATCCAAAATCGTGCGTTGGTTATCATCCGACGGGTGGAACATCACCTTGAACTTCGCATTCCAGACAACTTCGTGCCATTTGTAGGATTGGCGGGCGTGCACATTCTGCGCGTAGGTGTCATCATAGCCGTTGATGAGCAGCAGGAGCTCGGCGTCGGACTCTTCAAGATCTTGCGGGGTGAATCCGTACAGCGGACTATTTTCATCAATCGGATGGACAACGGTCCAGCTAAGAGTTAGGAAATTTATACGATTACGTTCGAGCTTGAGAGCGAAAAAACGTCTGCTCGCCACACCGTTATCGTCGGTAATCGTCATCGACATAATCGGTTCAATTTCCACATTACTGAGCACATTATTCTTCGCATTGGCGATGCGGAACATCAGCGCCGTGATGTCTTTGTAGGGTGTGATGAGCATCATATCACTGTATAAGAATTTCTCGACCGGACGC
>JBPOHH010000591.1:0-2706 GCA_052035765.1 Bacteroidota bacterium | reverse complement strand
CTATCGCCAATCCGGTGTTCGACTTCCTGATGCCACTTGTGACGGACGTCAAGAATTTCATTCCCATTTATATTCTCCTCTTTATCTGGCTGTTGTGGAAAGGCGGTCGCACCGGACGTATCTGCGCCGCGGCGCTCGCGGTAGCGGTACTGATTGCAGACCCCGTTAACTCGCGCATTCTCAAAGAGTTTTTTGGGAGAATACGACCTTGTTCGGCACTTGAAGATGTGCGCTTGCTTGTGCCGTGCGGCGGCGGGAAATCCTTCCCTTCGACGCATGCAGTCAATAATTTCATCGCGGCATACATCCTCTCGCATTGGTATCGCCGGCAACGTCTTATATTCTATAGCATTGCCGCTCTGGTGGCTTTCTCACGAGTCTATGTCGGCGTGCATAACCCGTCCGATATTCTCGGCGGCGCGCTTGAGGGAACGCTGCTTGGGATGGTCGTGGTGTATGGAGCGGGATGGGTGGAGAAGTTTGTTGTGCGGAAGGATGGGAAAAGGTAAAAGCTAGCGAGAAGACCTCTGAACCGCTGACAGTGACCCATACTATCATCCTGCAAATTTGGTTTTGTGCTTTATCAATTTCTCACAGCCATTATGAAACTACTTTGTACATTCCTCGGACTCTTCCTTTCGTGCTGCATGTATCTTACAGCTGCCGACAAAGCCGGTTATACTGCTGAATTTGAAGCGCTTACGCGTGGGAAAAGTTATGCCGAGAAGTGCGCAATCCTCCGGGATTCCGTCGAGAGTATGGTAGAGAACACTTCGAAAATCCTCGCGGCTGCTTTGATGTATCATCAGTTAATTCTCGAAGATAAAAATAACCCAAACGTCGGCTGGGCAATGCAAAAACTTGGACGGGCGTATTGGCAAATTGGAGAATTTGATAGCGCGTATATCTATTATTCAAAAGCTTCTACGTTCTTTGTATATAAGAATGTTCCGCTCGATGTGTTTGACAATTACATTTATCTTGGGCTTTTATTTGTCGCCACCAAAGATTACCCGAAAGCCGAGTATTATTACCAAAAAGCATCGCAGTATCTTCCTTCTATTCAGCCATGGCGCGTACAAAAGCACCGCACTGCCGTAAGTAATTGGAATTTAGCGCACATCTATACCAGGATGCAACGTTACGATAAAGCAAGCGGTTATCTAAACGCTGCGTTTAAAATTCTTAGTGAAATCGACACTCTGCCCTTACATTATATCAATACTTCTCATTGCCTTACTAATTATTACATGGGATATTTGCAGGCATGTCTTCATCACTATGATTCCGCCGTCTATTATTATCGTACATCGATACATTATTCAAGCTTGCATTCGAATAATTATATACGAACCAATGCATTAGCCCAAATCGGCGTTCCATTTAACGCACTTCATCAGTATGATTCCACTATTGCCTACTGCTCAGAGTCATTATCCCTTGCCGAACTCCATGGTAATAACGAATACAAGCCGCTTGCGCTCGAACAACTCGCCGAGGCCTTTTCTGCTACGTACCAATATCAAAAGGCATTTGAGTGTTATAAGCGCTTTAAAATTACCAATGATTCAATCAATAACTATGATCGGGTAATCGCAGGATTGCTCAATCAAAAAGCTGAAAATGAAAAGCAGGAAATCGAAGCGCGGAAAAATGAAGCAGAATTACGCGGGAATTATACGGCAATCATCGCCTCCCTCATCGTTCTCTCCCTCCTCATAATCGCATATATCTTCTATAATCGTAATAAGCTTACGCGAAAACTCAACGCTGAGCTCGCCGAGTCGAATACCACCAAGAACAAACTCTTCGCCGTGGTCTCGCATGATCTGAAGGGGCCGCTCTCGGCATTTAGTGAATTGTCGAATATTCTCTCGCATCACCGTTCTGCGATAAGTGAGGATGAACGCGCTACAATTATGGACACCATGCACACATCGTCCATCAGTATTCTCGGCTTGCTTGATAATCTTCTGAGTTGGTCGAGGAGCCAGATGAAAGGATATAAGATTTATCCGGAAGTAATGAATCTGCAAGAACTTGTGGGTGAAGTGATCCGGAGTATCGCCGATCTTGCGAGTGCCAAAAAGGTGGAAATTCTCTGTGAAATCAGCGATGAAATCGAAATCACCGCCGACCGAAATGCCCTCGAAACCGTGATGCGGAATCTTATCAGTAATGCCATTAAATTCTCCTATTCGGGTGGGAATATCGTGGTTTCAGCACGCCAAGCGGATGGTCAAACGGAAATTAACGTGTCCGATTCCGGCGTTGGACTCAGCGATGCAATCAAAGATTCGCTCTTCGAATTGTCACCCACTAAAAGCACAATGGGCACCAATCATGAAAAGGGAACAGGGCTTGGGTTGCTGATTTGTAAGGACATTATCACGCTGCATGGTGGAAAGATTTGGGCGGAAGAGAATGGTGATGCCGGCACGACGTTTACGATTCTTCTCTAGTATCACCCAAAGTAGAGGCAATTCTTCGCCGTATTTATACAAAAAAAATACCGCAAGTATCTATTATTTTGCCGGAGATATACATTTGCAGTGAAAGGGTATGAATTTTATCTTATCTTTGGAAAACCTAAAAAGATACAGCGAGCAACCGAACATTACGCACAGATTTTCTCTGCTTTACTGAAAGTACAATTGTATGATGAAAAATAATGATACCTACAACCTGAATGTCGTTATCGTTGAT
>JBPOHH010000035.1:0-1922 GCA_052035765.1 Bacteroidota bacterium | reverse complement strand
TTCATAATTCCAACCCCCGCAGCGAGTAACGCAATGAGCCCTGAGCCGAGACCGAAGATATTTAGATACTTGGTAAAGCTTGAAAATTGCTGTGTGAGCGATTCATTGGTCTGAATTTCAAAGCTGTTTTCCTCCCATGGTTTGCAATTTCTCACGCTGCGTAGGATACCAATTGCTTCATCAATCGATGCGTTGAGGGCATCTTTTCCGGGCGGGCGAACGATGATATTGACCGATTGTTCCCATTCATCGGCGTAGTAGCGCATGAAATTCCCGAGGGGAATCATTACGAAATTATCCTGACTCTGCCCCATCATCGAGCCGCGGGCAACGACTGTACCTATGATGGTATATTGTTGATTTTTAATGCGGATAGTTTGTCCGATCGGATTGGTAGAAGGGAATAATTTTACAGCGACATCATTCCCGATAATTGCCTCAAATCGACTCATCGAAACATCTTCGGCAGTGAAGGGACGACCATCAGCAATATTGAGATTGGAGGTGACCATGTAGTGTTCGTTACAGCCGATAAGACTCACATCCGGATCGGTCGAAAGCGTACCGACCTTCATCGTCATGCCGCCTGTGGTATTGAAGATACTGATAATATCCGTTATCGTGCACTGCTTTTGGAGCTCTTTTGCTTGGGAAAACGTAATCGCCTTCCGTTTACGATACTTACGCCATGAATGATCAGTCTGAATCATCGGCGTACGGGTGATGTAAAAGTTGCTCTCTCCTAATGCTGCAAGCTGTCCGCTCATGGTGCTATTGAGTGAGCCGACGGCAGTACCCGAACCTATAATCGCAAAAATTCCAATAGCAATAGAAAGTAACGTGAGAATCGACCGTAGCTTATGAGCGCGGACAGCATCTAAGGCAATGGTAATACTTTCGGCAATATTCATGATGGCATTGTACTAAAGTGGACAAATTTTCAATGTGAGATTATTCATACCGAAGCGCATCGACAGGATTCATCCTCGCCGCCCGCATCGAAGGAATGAGCCCGGCGACAATACCAACGACAATCGATACAATAGCTGCAATAAGTACAAGTGCAGGAGGCACATACGGGGTGAGAAAGTCTGCTTCGGGGTAGAATTGTACCACGCTGAAGGTGATGACAGAACAGAGGAAAAAGGCAATCATTGCGCCGACAAAACACAGCGCTGCTGCCTCCATCAGGAATTGCACCAGTATCGAAGCACGTGTCGCGCCGAGTGCTTTTCGAATTCCGATTTCCTTGGTGCGTTCGGTGACCGTTACGAACATTATATTCATAATTCCAATCATACCAACGACAAACGAAAGTGCCGTGAGCCCGAGACCGATACCCCAGACCGATACCCTCAGCGTTTTGGACTCTTCCTTGAACATCTGCGATTCATTAATCGAGAAATCGTCATCCGTGCCCGGCTTATTATTTCGAATTGCCCGCATGAGCCCGATTGTTTCCGAGCGAACGGCGTCGAGGTTTTGTTCCGAACCTGCTTTTACGGCAATCGACAACGAGCGTCCGGACATTCCAAAAACGCCGAAAAAAGTTGATAGCGGTACATAGATCTGATTATCCATAAAATCCGTGATGAAGGTGCCGCGCTTCTCGATGACGCCGATAATGGTGAAGTTACGCCCGGCAATTTTAAATACTTTTCCTACCGCATTGCTGTCAGGAAAAAGATTCTTCGATACGTTGTATCCAATGACGGCGACATTTTCGCTCTGTAATTCTTCAAACTGCGAGAAGAAGCGCCCCTGCACCACATTCCCGGCGGGAGTTTCTGCATATTTATAGGGTACACCCATGATGGAAATGCCACTAAGCTGTTGATTTTTATAAAGTACCTGGCGTCCCCATGCCCGTGCCTGCGGCATGGCATTCTCGGCTGTTTTCACCCGTTTGCAGAATTCCACTG
>JBPOHH010000706.1:0-2584 GCA_052035765.1 Bacteroidota bacterium | reverse complement strand
ACAAGAGTCAAATCATATGTACCTGATAACGCCGTAAAATCGGTGCCGGTACTCTTCATAAAAGGATGCTGGAATTGAAAAGACAGGAGGGTTTTATTTTCCTTGCTCATAAGCGGAAAATTCGTTTGAGCTGACATTGTCATCGGGAATGCCACGATTAGTAGCAGAAGTGCAGAGCGGAAGGCAAAATACATACTATTGTCCTTACAGGTAATAAAACAAAGAAGTTAATTAGATTATGGCAGCGAAACTACCATCTTCGCAAGTGGCGGAAGTCATTGTTGTGTCATTGGTATGTCATTGGTACTGTATATGGTATGTCAATTCCCATCGCTCTTTACATCGAAAAACGCACCGGTGCGTTCTCAAAAATATCCGCGCACCTTTTCATACGACCAATCATCATGTAATCTTCAGTAGGTAAGCTATAGATGACTCAGCACAGACGCGGTTGACACGATAGCTGCGAAAGGAGAATGTTTCCTGAGAAGCATCTCGGTGGATGTGTAAAGTTGTAGTTGTTCGAAGGAAATGATCGCATCCAGCCGAAGAAAGTAGTTGAACAAACATCATAAATCACCGGCTGACCGGCTTATTTCACAATTACGAGCGATTTCTCCAGCGCACAATCGCCGACCACCATCCGCACAACATACACACCCGTACTCAAACGCTCGACCGGGATGGAGACCTGATGACTGCCGCTGTCAGTAGTTGAATTGACAAGAGTTACGACTTTTTCGCCTACTACTGAATAGATGGTAATGTCGGCAGGACTTCGCGTGGGGAGCGTGTATTGTATACTACCGCCGTCGTGATTGATTGGATTAGGGCTAAAAGTGAATGAACATTCACTCATCTGCAAAAGTTCATCTGATACTGATGATGTTGTACCTCTTCCTATCCATACTGAAGTAACTTCTTGTTCAGCATCGCTCTTTGTTCGGAGAGATGCTGCGTAGTACCCCGGCAATTGCACTTGAAATTCTACAGAATCTAGAAATACTAACACTTGTCCGGGTTGCAAAGTGATCGGAAATTGTATCTGAGCTTTATTATACCGAAAACCATCATTGCTGAACGGACCAGTGAGAGATTCACCAACGGTTCCGCTGACTACCTTTATATCTGTTATCGTCACAGAGTCAGCATAATCCCATTCATTACAAGAAATCATAAATCTTTTTTTACTATATACTTGTGATTTAACTCCCACCAATCCGAAGTCTAAATCCGACGTTGATAGTCGACCTACAATACCAATACCATCCAACTGCGATTCAATCACTTCGCTTATATTGGTTATAAATTGAATGGTTGCAGATTTGGGACCGCTTGTCACCGGATGAAAGCTCGTACTTAGAGAAATAACTTCACCCGGTTGAATAGTCCTATTTTCAAAGATGTCTAGGTCGTCGTCAACATTAAATGCAAAAAGATCAGAACCTTGCCCCCAATCTGCTTTTCGTATAGTTATAGGATCAGACCCAATATTTTCAATTCTAATTGTTCCTGTATAGGCAACTAAAATAGGCTTCTTATTCCAGTTATAATTTGATACACGCAAATTTGAAGCCTTCACCTCTGTAGATAGTATATGCGTAGAATCGGCACGTAAATACAATGGCAATTGTGCATGAGCTCCGAATGTTCTAAGTACAATTACGAACGATAGAATGAAAATATATTTCATGATAAAACCATATAATAATTTGATAATAATGCAGTTACGTCAATATTTCTTATCCGACCACGCAGCAAATGTGCATCTTTAGACCCACCGCTTTGGGCAGATGCAATCCGACCCTACCGTTATGCAAAATGCCTTACTATTGAACGAATACCATCGTTCGCTCCATCACACCATCCTCCACCACCATCCGCACAATATACGCACCCGTGCTCAAGCGATCGACCGGAATGGACGCTTGATGACTGCCGCTGTCGATAGTTGCATTCACAAGAGTTACAATATTTTCGCCTAATACGGAATAGATTGTTATCTCGACAGACTGGCGAGTCGGGAGGGTAAATTCTATCATTCCTCCTTCTCGAGTAAGAGGATTCGGATTCAAAGTGAATGAACATTCACTCATCGCCAAATGATCATTCTGAACTGATGTCGATGCTCCTTTTCCTGTCCATACAGAGATGACCTCAACTGAGGCATCACTCACCGTTTGAAGTCGTGCAATACTGCTGCCGTGCACTTGTGCCTGAAATTCCACCGAATCAAGGAATACCAATGTTTGTCCGGGATGGATGGTGATGGGGAACGTTATCTCCATTTTGTTATACCGAAAGCCATCACTGCTGAACGGACTCTTGATATCCTCGCTGACTGTTCCGCTGACAACTTCAAAATCCAAGATCGTCACCGAATCTTCATAGAGACTCGACACACATTGAATCATAAACCTCCTTTTACTATACTCTTCCGTCTTCAGTTCAGTGGTTCCGAAGTCTAAATCTGTCGTGACAAGGCGGCCAACAATGCCGGTACCATCCAACGACGAAACAACGACATCGCCGGTCGTGGTGGTGAATTGAATGGTTGCTGACTTTGGACCGAGAGTGGCGGGGT
>JBPOHH010000810.1:0-3027 GCA_052035765.1 Bacteroidota bacterium | reverse complement strand
CTCGGTATGCGCCGGCGCTCAAGCGTTCAACAGGAATTGACGTCTGATAATTACCTCCGTCGAAGGTTGAATTCACGAGAGTTACGACTTTTTCACCCGTTGGTGAATAGATAGAAATATCTGCTTTGCTGCGTGCGAGAAGAGTGAATTCTACCGTTCCGCCGCTTGCGCCGACAGGATTTGGACTCACAATGAATGAACATTCACTCACCGCACTACCATTCGTTCGAATGTCGTCTTCGATGCCGGATGCGCTTTGGTATTCGACGAGAATTGTCGTGTCATTACCACTGCGGTCGGCAAAGTGAAGCACTGCGCGTGCATCTTTTGATTTATCAATTACTTTGAGCGACCAATCGGTGGTCTGCGATTGTCCGGCGACATAGGCAATAGATTTGCCATAGCTGAATTGATAATTATAATTGGCATCGATTCCCATTGAAATAAGTCCGAGGTTTGAACGCAGCTTAGGATCCTGCGGATAGTCCGTAACCGTACCCGTGACTTCTCCGTCAGCCGACTTTGGCGCAACGGAAAGAAGTGGTGTTTCGGTATCTTTCACGGTCTTATCAGTGAGGGCTGCACCCGCCGGAAAGCCGTAGGAGTCATAGTTCGAAAAACCGTACGAATAGGCAGCAAGCGGTGAATTGGCGCGGATACGATACACTCCATCGCCCGGCAGTATCAATTGCTTGCAGGCATAGGTGGCACCATTGACCGGCACACTAAAAATCTGTCCGGGATTCTCGCCGAAAGTAGTGACTTTATTCCATTCGAATTGCCCGTTATTGACGATCGCAAATTCCAGATCATCGGGAATTGTACTATCGGGCGCCAATCGGTAAATCAAATTAACATAATGATTTTTGAAATTATTTTTTCCGCCTTTCGCTCCCGGTGTGCAAAATACAATCTCGTTCTGATATTGCTCAAGAGGAGTGAGCACGAGCTGAAAAGGATCACTCGAAATACCGTCGTCCGTCTGACCGGTATTGTATTCAACCACATAAATCGGCTTGTCGGCCGATATCACGACACTCCTCGGGGTATTGTCATCCGAGCGACGCTCGACATATCCATTATCAATCATACGGCTGCCACGAGGAAGCATCAGCCACTGCACGCCATCCCGATAGACCGTCGTATTTTCTTCTTTGGCAAATATCCTGATAATCGGATTCTTTTTGCGTCCGTAAAACGGAGTAACATGATATTCCAAACCCCATGTAAAACAGGGGAGTTCCATTTCCGTGATATAATCACAGTACGGAACGCCGGCGGGTACATTGGCGCATTGATTTCCGCTGACGACGCCGACCGGCTTGGTGGAGGTAATATAACTCCCTGAAATATCCTGATAATCGCCATTACTTGCAAAACACAGCACATCTCCGCGCTGCAGCGTAAAAGTTCTCGTCTCACCCGGCTTGAGTCCGCCCGATGTCCTAGATTGTGGATTCCCGCCCATTTCAAATGTGACTTCCGTGTCGTCATACGCCGCCGAAATCGTCGTTTCGCTCACTAATTGCAAGCCCGAACCAACAGCGGTATATTGCGGATAGGCGGCTACAATATACTCGGCACCGAGCGCGCTGACCGGCACAGCGAGAAAGCCGTCGCTCGTGTAGTTAAATCGCGTCACACCATAGACTATCACCGGTGATTGCGAAAACACATGCACCGCAGATTGACGATACATGTTTTCAACAGGCGCTTTCTCACTTCCCTTTTTGAGAAATGGCTGCGCAACCTCCACCGGAAGAATAAATTCCACCACATCATTGGCTACTGCTACCTTGGTCATTGTCCAGTTTTTACCTGGTACTTCGACAGTGATGTCTTGTGCAATTGCTGATGCTACAAATACCTTACAAGTATTCTCATAACCTGCCGATTCCTCTGAATAGCATGGAGGGAATGAAAAATAAAAATCCGTACCCGCATTATTCGGTGTACGGAGCAGCGACGGTAAGTCCTGAACAGAAGTCACAACCGTCGATCGTTGCGCCGGCGAAAGCACAGTGCAGAGCAAAAAAACTGCTATAAAAGCGGCAAAACGTTTCATAGGAAAATCCTCGAAATGTATATGAAAAACATTGATTAATAAATATTACTGCTAACTTACTATTTTTCAGCATACTACCCAAATAGTACACCATGATACTCACCTGATTATCGTTCGATGAATACCTACAACCGTTCTCGCCCTTTATTCCTTACCACAGCGCGTGGGGAGAGGCAATCCTCCCCTACAGTTACCCACATCACTTCTTTACTGCACTAGTACCATCGCCTTTTGCTTTACACAATTCCCCACTACCATCCTCACCCCATACACACCCGCACTCAAGCGCTCCACCGGAATAGACACTTGATGAGTGCCGCTGTCCATGATTGAATTCACAAGAGTTAGCATCTTTTCGCCGGATAAGGAATAGATCGACAGCTCTGCGGCAGACCGTGTTGGAATGGTAAATTCTATCATTCCACCATCACGAGTTATAGGATTGGAACCCAAAGTGAATGAACATTCACTCATCGTCAAATGATCATTCTCAACTGATGTCGATGCTCCTTTTCCTGTCCATACAGAGATGACCTCAGCATCTGCATTGCTCACCGTTTGTAGGCGTGCAATACTGCTGCCGTGCACTTGTGCCTGAAATTCCACCGAGTCAAGGAATATCAGTGTTTGCCCGGGATGGATAGTGATAGGAAACGTTATTTCCCCTTTGTTATACCGAAAGCCATCACTGCTGAACGGACTCTTGATATCCTCGCTGACGGTTCCGCTGAGAATCCTCACATCCGTGATAGTCACCGAGTCTTCGAACTCCCAGTTTCTGCATTGAATCATAAACCTCCTTTTACTATACTCTTGCGTCTTCAGTTCAGTGGTGCCGAAGTCTAAATCTGTCGTGACAAGGCGGCCAACAATGCCGGTACCATCCAACGACGAAACAACGACATCGCCGGTCGTGGTGGTGAATTGAATGGTTGCTGACTTTGGACCGAGAGTGGCGGGGT
>JBPOHH010000864.1:0-4990 GCA_052035765.1 Bacteroidota bacterium | reverse complement strand
GCCGAAAAAGCGTATTTCGAGTGGATGCCGATTAGGCGTAAGGCTCTTGATAATAACCAGATATACCGTTCTATATCGTACGGAAATCTCATGGATTTAATCCTCGTTGATACACGCCTTGAAGGTCGCGAAAAGCAGCTCGGCGGTAAAGATACCACGGGAAAAACCGCCATCGATACCGCAGTGTGGAAGAGTTCGGGGCGTACGCTTCTTGGCTTAGAACAGCAACAATGGCTCCTCGAACAATTACAACAATCAAAAGCTACCTGGAAAATTCTCGCTAATCAGGTCATGATGATGCAGGTCGAAGCACAGGCATTAGGACTCGCGACCAATTTGGATGCATGGGACGGCTATCCCGCCGAACGTGAAAAAATATATACCTTCCTGCAATCAAAAGGAATTAAGAACTTAGTAGTCCTCACCGGCGACATCCACTGTTCATGGGCTGCAAATTTGACGTTTAATCCGTTTGACTCCACGAAATACTCCCGTCTCACGGGGGAAGGTTCGCTCGCTGTAGAATTCGTAACCCCAAGCATATCATCGGCTAATATCGATGAACTCCTCAATGTCAAGGGGCGCACACCTTTGATAGTGCAAGCAGAAACCGCGATGAAAACACTCAATCCTCATCTTAGCGATGTAGAGCTCACAAGCCATGGATATTGCGTGCTCGATGTGACTCCTTCAAAAACGCAAGCCGATTATTTCTTTAGTGATTCGATTACCGTGCCGGTCAAAACAGAAACCTTCTGGAAAGGATTCTCCGCGCCAAGTAATGACCCGCGCATTACGGCTACATCGACTCCCGCACCCGCCAAGCCCAATGCGCCCGACTTTGCTCCCAATGACCCGCCGCAAGGCAGTACGTCGGTCTTTGAGTTGAAAGAACTCACCTACGACGCACATCCACTGCTCGTTCTCGGCGTCTATCCGAATCCCGCTAATACTATTGTTACTATAGGATATGCACTCACATCAGCGCTTCCTGTCACCGTGAAAATCTTCGATATCCACGGCAATGAAATGTTAACTGCTTTGGATACTTTTCAGGATGCCGGAACGTATTCACTCTTTATCGACACGAAGAATGTGGCGAGCGGAACGTATTTCTGTAGGTTTATGACAGGTTCGGGTGAGGCGACACGGTCCTTCGTCGTGAGAAAGTAATGATGCTTGCAACGCATTGAAAAATAAAACCGCTTCCTCGGTTCGGCCGGGGAAGCGGTTTTGATTTTATATGCGTGAATTCTCACATCTTCACTATCCTAAGCTCGACGCGTCTATTCTTCACGCGCCCTTCTTCGGTGGAATTATCGGCAATGGGTTTGCTCGGACCATAGCCGATAGCCGAAATTCTGCCTTCGTCAATTCCCTTGGTGAGCAGGTAATTTTTACAACTTTGTACCCGCGCCTGCGAGAGACGGGTATTGCTTTCGGGCGAACCCTCACTCGAAGTATGCCCTGAGAGCTCAATTTCGATACGCGGATTCTCGGTCATGAAGGTAACTAATTTATTTAATTCTGCTTTGCCTTCGCTGAGGAGTTCTGCGCTTGACACATTGAATTGAATATTTTTAAGGGTAATTGCCTCGCCAACCTGCACTTGTTTATCCTGAAACGTGACTGCCTTTGCCTTCGTGAGGTAAATGGTATGTTCGTCCGCATGCTCATCCTGAATCACATCAAACACTTCACTTCCACTCTGATATCCTGTAAAATTTGCTTCCGCAACACTGAGTCCGATCGGGAGTCCCGTGAGGGTGAATTTCCCGTCAGCGTCGCTTGTCGTCTCGCCAAAACCCCGCACCATGACCGCGGCGCCTACGATGGATTCGCCTGTTTCTCGGTCATGTACATAGCCCGAGATGGAATTTTGGTACAGTATCGGTTTAGGATTAATCAGCAGCTTGATAAAGTCAATTGCGAAGCCATCGGCAGCGCCGGTGGTGTCGTCAATTTTCACGGAAAGGGTAGAGGAATTGAGCACTTCGAGGAGTTCGGGCGGGATACGCACGGAGATAAACTTACCAATCGGACCGCTTTGATTGAGTGAATTAAGGACATTTTCGAGATGAGCAAAGCGTTTGCCATTGATATACGCCATATACTTCGAACAAAGATTCGGTGCCTGAAAATCATCGACAAACATCGTAAGCATCGCCCCGGTGACTTTCACACCTTTGACAGCGGCAAGCGGCATTTCAATCGGTGTAGGACGCGCAGGACTTGAAACCGAATACCCATCGCCGCCGCACCGTTGAATTTTCTTGCCGAACATACTCCCGACGGTAATCCGGTCGAGTCCGGGCACATCTTCTTTCTTCGCCTGCCACGGATACGGATGGATATCGGTCGCACGACCGGTGAAGGGATTAAAGCCCTGCGGAAAGCCAAATCCAAGAGTATCAATATCGCCGACGCGGATCATCACATCGCCTTCCTCGGTATTTTTGAGCGTGGCGGAGTTGGACTTCCCGTCGCCGTCATTAGGCGTGGTCTGCGCGAACGCAGGAGCAGACGCAAGAATTACACTACAAAGACAAAAAAGTAGAAGTACGCGCATGATAGTACCTTGTAAATAATTGATACATAATTACTTGTAATTGATGTTTTAGATTTAGAATACTGCACGATATACCGTTGACCGTAGGGGCGAATTGCATTCGCCCTGGTCGTGCTGGGTAGGGCGAATGCAATTCGTCCTCTACAATTCCATTTTGGTCAGTCGGAAACAACTGACCAGATAGGAAATTAAACGTACCAATTGTTACTTCTTTTTGATAATTTTGCAGGCACAAATACCCGCTATAGTTCAACTTATAAAAATACCACTACCATTATGGAAGTTAACACAATTCTCGCAGAAATTGAGCGATTGCCGCTTACAGAACGTTTTTTGGTAATGGAACGGACACTAACATCAATCAAAAATTATGAGTTAACTCATCAAATAGACCATGAAATTGACGACGATAGCGCACCGGCTTTTCCTGCCGTATCGGTCAATGAAATATCGCTAGCAAAAGACTGGCTTTCCGAAGAAGATAACCGTTGGGATTCAGTATTATGAGTTCGTACCAGCAAGCGAAAACTCCCCAGACGCCCTCCACTTCCACCTGCCCGTCAACACCCACGTGTGAAACCCTCCTGCGCATCCGTACCTCTGATAAGTGATTCATTTCTCTCCCGATAATGGAGGGAAGCGCACTATTTCATGCAATCCTTTGTATTTACTTCGATAGGAACGACATCGGAGATTTCGAGTATTTGATAATATGGTACTTGAATTACTATCCGTCCTTCTGAATCAGAGACGTCAGGAAAGAAATTAACAACCGATGCCGCTTGAATGCCCTTGAATATATATTTGATATTTGCTTTGCAAATTCTATATTGATGACCAATAAATTCAGGAGCAGTTGAAATATCGTAAACATTGTGATAATACATTTCCATAAAATTAGGGTCTTGGAGAATAGTTATATTTGATGTATCAACAGTATGAAAAAAATCAGATATTCTATAGTACTGCAACCGAGTATGGTTTTGGAGCGCAATTGCCGCATCACAATTTTTCTGGTCTAACGCTGCTGCAATCTTACCAACACCCATTGATCCTGCCTTCCCGACATAAGAGTAAAGTCCATTACTATAGGATTTTTTTAAATTCCAACATGTGGAATCAACTTCAACTGCATAGTTAATCCAAAAAGTGTCCGTCCCATTATACCATGTCGAAAACGTATTTTCACGACTTGTGTGAGCTTCAACAGCTATAATCATCGATCGCTCATGGATTTTACATAAATCGCTTGAGTCAATAACAAAGAGGTTATCAGCTATTCTATGAGATAGATTCGGAGAACATCCCGATAGAAACAATAGAAATGAAAATGCGAAAGCAATATGAAAGTATATGTATGTTTTACTCATCTATTTACTCTCCGTCGGTGTTAGAAGTACCAATATTTCCAGTTCGGTCAGTTGCTACAACTGACCGTTAACACTTACCGCTGAAACGCCCTGCTCGTCTGTACCTTATGTAAATATCACCAACCAAACGTTCGACCCCGATAGGGTCGTAACTGCTTGAAGATGCTATATGCTACAGACATTCAATCCCGCTGGGATTGGTTCTGGGTATCGCTGCATCACTGAATATGAGATTTATTGTTTGGTGAACTATCATGCAACCGTTTCGATGGTAAGTGGTTACGATCAGTTGGAAAGAACTGACCGGACTGGAAAATTTATTCAACCTATTTCATGGTTAAGAAGTTTAGTATTTGACAAAAGAACTCTAAAACACTTTTTCTTCGTATAATTAATGTCTAAAAAAACATAGATAAATGGATAATTTAACCCGGTATACCTATCATAAATAAATATTTTCTTATTGCGAAAAATATATTCTATAAATACCAAACTATTTAAACTAACTTGAAGTGTAGTATCTTTTGAAGAAGCGATTAAAATTGTTTTTTGGGGAGAAAAACTAGTATCTATTAAGTTAACAATACATGTATCATATAAAGAAAAATTATGAAATCCTAGTGTAACAGTATCTGAAAGAGTTCTTATTCGAGTATCTGAAAACGAACCCATATGGATAAGTTCTAATTCTACTGGGTAATCTTGTTGTATTTCATTAGACTCTTTACGAGGAGGAATCTCTTTTGTGCAACTAAATTGTACAAAGCATAATAATAATAGGCTATTAAATATTATTACCGTCTTAACAAACAAACTTTGTATTTTCATATTAAGGAGCCCTTCAAATACAATACTCTTAATTTATTATTGTTTAGGTTGTGTATCTTTTATATTTCCTTTCCGGGCAGTTACTACAATTGACCATCAACACCCACCCATAAAACAATTCGGTATTATGCTTGAGACTTCGACAAGCTCAGTCTGACGGGCGGATTTTTGCCGGACTGAACGTTCTTACTTCGGTTAATTATATCGAAATCTTCTTTTCGTT
>JBPOHH010000855.1:0-1785 GCA_052035765.1 Bacteroidota bacterium | reverse complement strand
CTTAACCCATCTAAAATTCTACAACAAACGCACGTACATAGCACAGATAACAACCAAGCTTACTTCGTGGAAACGGGACTGGCAATCCGAAGACCTTGAGAAAATGCACGCCAAGCTTAAAACATTTGCCAAGGAATACATGGATAGCCCGGGGCTGATATAGCAGTCACTTCCCCTGTAACGATTTCCCGAAAATGGATTTTTGGTGCTTGGTATCGAGAGTTATTTTTTATCAATCTCCAGTACAATTATGCACTTTCTACGTTCTGCTATTCTTTGCTTTCTTGCTGTATCTACTGCTAGTTACGCTCAAATTTCCTTCACTCCTCTTCCCTCTCAGCCGCAGGATCATGTGTTGTCAATTACTGCCAATCCAACTTCCGGCACGATGTATTGCTGCACGTCCACACGCGTGTCGCAGTCAACGGATAATGGCGTTACGTGGGGCAAAACAGCGAATACCGGAGCGCTTGGGATTAATATTCTCTACTGCACGCCCAAAGGACAACTCTATGCAGGCGTCGATGCGACAACCGGCTCAAATCCTGTAGGATTAGTGAGTTATAATACTTCGACGAGCGCTTGGTCACCCGTTGCCGGTTCACCGCTGAATATCACGGCGATCGTCGAGGATAATGCCGGTAATCTCATCGTGGGAACGGGTTCGACCGGGAATTTTAATCCCAATCCTATCACCTTCGGCAAGGGATTTTATTTATATAACGGTAACACTTGGACAGAGATAAACGCCGGTATGCCAATGCTTTCCGGGTATAGCGTGTTTCCGGCCGTCAAGTCGCTCTTGCTTGATAAGTCCGGGACTGTCATCGCTGCTACCTACGGCGGCGGCGTACTACAATACACGAATTCAACATGGTCACCTCGCGGTAATGGATTAAGTAATTTAAATATCAGTTCATTAGTAGTTAAAAATGATGGTGTAATCGTCGCAGGAATGGACAATGGAGTATCATTCCTCAAAGCCACGACCTGGGTCAATGAAAGCGACGGCTTGCCGAATAAACCGGTGCGCGCGCTTGCGGTCGATTCGAGCGGTAAATTATTTGCAGGTCTCGGCTTCTATCATTGGATGGATGGCAGCTTGAAAGGTGAAGTCTATGCCACAAATGACAATGGAATTTCATGGATAAATTTCAATCAAGGACTCCTAACGTCTGATATTCTCTGCTTTTACAGCAGCACGCAAACGTTGTTTGCAGGAGCAGCCGGTATTTGGAAGACAGCTTCTGCCTCAGCAGCATGGTCACGAATCGAGGCAGCAGTTGTTGGCACGAATCAAATTTCCCGCGTCGTCCGTAATTCCAAAGGACACCTGTTCACCATCTGTGACAATCAACCCAAATATTACGGTTATGGCGGTGTATTCCGTTCGACCGATGGCGGTGCATCATGGACGCAGATACTTCATGGCATCAATAGGCATCGCGGAAATTTTGTCTTTTGTGACAGCAAGGATAATCTTTGGGCGGGATTTACGACGCTGTCACCGACAGCATCGAACGGTTCGCACAAAGGTGGAGCTCTTTATAAATCAACCGATAACGGCGACACATGGACGCAAAACACGTCAATTCTCACTCCTTCACTCCGCTTTTCCGGCATGCAGGAAAGCCCATCGGGGAAATTATACATCATCAATGGCTGGGGCGGTCCGTCGAATATTTCCTCATCCACCGACTTTGAAACCTGGGATAATACGCTCAATGGAGGCGCAGAAAATGGCGGCATGGCATTCGGTATGGCTATTAATTCAAAAAGTGATGT
>JBPOHH010000269.1:0-1695 GCA_052035765.1 Bacteroidota bacterium | reverse complement strand
CTCTCCAATTTTGTGCGTATCATCTGCGGATGTACGGATAATTGGAACGCGGAAGCATTTGTAGAATCACAACTTGCTGAAATTAAAGCAAAAGTCGGAAGCGGCGGTGTGATCTGCGCGCTCTCCGGTGGTGTGGACTCAACCGTAGCTGCCGTACTGCTCCACAAAGCGATTGGCGATCAATTACACTGTATTCACGTGGACTCCGGACTCATGCGCACCGATGAGAGTGCGACGATTGAGCGGCTCTTCCGCGAACATTTTTCAATGAGTATTGATGTGGTCGATGCAAGTGAATTATTTCTCTCTCGCCTTGCGAATGTTTCCGATCCGGAACAAAAACGTAAAATTATTGGCAAGACCTTTATCGATGTCTTCGAAGTTGAGGCAAAGAAATTCGGCGACGCGAAATTCCTTGCACAGGGCACGCTTTATCCTGATGTAATTGAATCGGTTAGCGTGAAGGGTCCGTCGGTGACGATTAAGTCGCATCATAATGTAGGCGGTCTGCCCGAGCAGATGAATCTCGCGCTTATCGAACCGTTCCGCGAGCTCTTCAAAGACGAAGTGCGCAATGTCGGTCGCCTGCTTGGCATTCCTGAATGGTTCATTGAGCGTCATCCGTTCCCCGGTCCCGGACTCGCAATCCGCGTTCTCGGCGAAATCACCGAAGAACGTCTGAATATTCTCCGCAAGGCAGATGATATTTACCTTGAGGAGATTCGCAATGCCGGTTTGTATAGTTCGATATGGCAAGCATTTGCGGTGCTTCTGCCCGTCCAAAGCGTTGGCGTCATGGGCGATGAACGCACGTATGAAAATGTGTGCGCACTCCGCGCAGTGACCAGCACCGACGGCATGACGGCAGATTGGTATCACATGCCATACGAAGTACTTGCAAGAATGAGCAATCGGATTATCAACGAAGTACGTGGCATCAATCGGGTCTGTTATGATATTTCCAGCAAGCCGCCGGCGACGATTGAGTGGGAGTGATGGAGGTGGAATGGATATAATACGTGAGTTCGGGAGAACTTTCCGGCATAACATTAAAGAAAATAAATATGTTAAGTGGATGCACGATAGAGTTTGAACCTGCTCCATCCCTGAAAGGGATGAACATCAATAGCCACCGATGCAATCGGTGGAAAAGGCAGCGTTCCCCCTCCAAAACCCTGAAGGGGTTTAATTTCGGTATGAACGTGATTAAACCCCTTCAGGGTTTATGGGTTGCATGCTGATGTCCCCCGCATTTCATGCGGGGCTATTGAAATTGAAGCCCATTCGGGCTTCTCGAATGTCTCTCTATCGTTATTCTGATTCACGTTAATTAACTGCAAATTCAACATAATATGAATACAAAACCCGCACTCCGTCGCGAACTCGGCCTCATTCAGGCAACTGCCTTAAATATGATCGACATGGTTGGTATCGGACCATTTGTCGTGCTTCCGATTGTTGTGCAGATTATGGCCGGTCCGCAGGCGATTTGGGCATGGGTTGCCGGCGCTGTGCTTGCGCTTGTTGATGGCTTCGTCTGGGCTGAACTCGGCGCTGCAATGCCGCAGGCAGGCGGTAGTTTTATCTTTCTCCGGGAGACCTTTGGGCGTGAACGTTGGGGCAAGCTGATGTCCTTTTTGTTCATCTGGCAGACGATTATTCAAGCGCCGCTTGTAGTCGCATCAGGCGCGATTG
>JBPOHH010000650.1:0-1533 GCA_052035765.1 Bacteroidota bacterium | reverse complement strand
TACATTTACATGGGATTGGAAAGAAACAAAAGGCGCGGAACTAACCGAAACAGTAACCAATGAATCCCCATTCAGTGCACGCCTTGTGATTACAAGCAAAAATGGCTCGGAGTGTGTGTCCGACCCTGTATCTATCAAAGTGAAAATCGTCAAGAATGAACCGGGAAGAAAAATTGAGCGTGGTGAGCAAGAAACAAAAGAAACATATAATTTGATTCTTTTCCCATTCGATCGTTATGATGCAGGTCCATTCAACGAACGTATCATGAAAGAGTATGTGTATCCACGCTGCTTCCCGAATAGTAAAATATTTGTAGATGGCCACACAGACGTTGTTGGTATGTTTGAGCACAATGCCAAGCTCTCCGGTAATCGTGCAAAGACTGTCGAATCCGGCGTGAAAAACTTTACCAAAGGACAGTTCCAAATTCTAGAATCCAAAGGATACGGCGAAGAGAATGAACTCTTTACGAATGAACTTCCTGAAGGTCGCTTCTACAATCGCACCGTACAAATCCGTATCAATACACCGATAGCAGAGTAATACTCGCCTCGGCTGATTGTTTAATTCCCAAAGGACGTTTCGCCGCAAAGCAAACGTCCTTTTTTATTCTCGTTTCTCTATTATTCCATGAATATATCCCGTACTTCGCAAGACTTTCTCGACCTTCCTCTTCCTATGTACTCCACTTCCGGTAGCGCCGGTATGGATGTGCATGCTGCACTGTCCGAACCGATGACTATACCTCCCGGCGGCGTAGCAATGATACCGACTGCCCTCTCAATTGCTTTACCAGCCGGACTCGAATGTCAGGTGCGCTCCCGCAGCGGACTCGCCGCCAAGCATGGCGTGTTTACACTCAATTCTCCAGGTACCATCGACAGTGATTATCGCGGTGAAATCAAAGTCATCCTCGCAAATTTCGGCGCTGCTCCGTTTACTGTCAATCGAGGTGACAGAATTGCGCAGCTCGTCGTGGCTCGCTACGAAACGGTACAGTGGAATGAAGTCTCCTCTCTCGATGAGACCGAACGTGGTGCAGGCGGATTCGGCAGTACAGGTATTGGTCAGGTTTCGTAAGTATTCAATATTCAAATGAAATATATTATCCTTCTTGTAATGCTTGTCGCTCTGTTCTATTCAAACAGCAGCGCCTCTCCTTCGGATATTCCGGTGTATCATGCTGTGCGAATTACCCTCTCGCCTGGATTTTCATTACGCGATGCGGAAGAGTATGGTATCGAACTCGAACACGCCACCATTAAGCAGGGCGCATGGATTGAAACCGTGCTATCTGATATGTCTCTCAAGAGGTTGCGCTCTAACGGAGTAGATGTATCAATTCAAATTGAAAATTTGAAGGAATTTTATCGTGCTCGTAATTCTGCTTCACTTCCCCGTAAATCAGAGAAACTCCTCAGTCAACCGAAGAATTTCTCGCTTGGGTCGTTCGGCGGATATTTTACCCTGAAAGAAATCTACGCGGCTTTCGACTCGATGCATACTTTCGCTCCCGATATTGTTTCCTCTCC
>JBPOHH010000486.1:0-3737 GCA_052035765.1 Bacteroidota bacterium | reverse complement strand
AAAGAGGGATTACCACTGCCACAAGTGAGAAAATGGAAAAGCAAAAGGCAAACAGAAAATTCCGCCGAATAACGAGAGAACAGGTAAAAAAAGGCATCGAAGCTTTACCGGTAATCAGAGAGATCTCCGATGTCTGGGTGTTTAGTAAAGATGGCAAAATCTATGATTGTCAAATGACTGATATTGAACTAAAAAAATGATATTTACAAGAAAAGATTGATTTTTTAGTAGAAATATGTTTCAAGAATATTAAGTACGTACAGCACCTTTTTTTCAATGATTGTAAATTGTAAAAGTAGTATTTTCATCCTCTTATGCCCATTATGCATCCTATTTGTTTGTTCAAAAAAAACAGATGAACCAGCAACCCACTTTGCAAAAACATCTCCGGTCGTAGTCGGGACTATGGACAGTACTCTCGATGATTATCCTGTAACCGATAGTATGTTGCGCTATTCAATGATAGAGATTAATGGTATTAGTTCGTATGGTAATTGGTTCGTTGATGAAACGAAGTCAGAAACATTGGTCTTTAATCTCTATACGGACTATCATAGAATGTACACCTATCATTTCCTAAACAGTGAAGATGTGCCTCAGGAAATAAAGAAAGAACTTCCCATAGAAGATGAAGATACAGTACGGCAAGACAAAGAAATCAATGCCCATATTCATGATTTTATCGGGGCTGCCAAAAAGATAGATAAGCGGTATTTTACTTCGATAAAAGGCAGAAGATTAGGTGATACAAAGGAAAAAGTGCTGCAAAGTTTGGGCACTCCAAGCAACTGTCTTATAAATAATGACGTTGAAAAATGTATTTGGAAAATCAATTCGACAAGTCGAACAGTATTGTATTTCAAGAAAAACAAACTGGTTGCTGTGGCTATCTATCGAAATTTAATATGAGTTGAATTCATCTTTTTAGAACTTGCCGTGAAACATCCTTCTCAGCAGAAGGAGTACAAAAGAATCGCCCGCTGACTAGGCTCCAGCTTCAGCCGGAGAAAAATGGCAGCATTAAAAAATGAAATTAGAATCACAAAAATCAACACAACAACGCATATAAAATAAACATGCTACAGCGTCAATTAATTAATATTTATCATACTTAAACGGACAGAAACATGAATAAAACAGCAGCAGCATTTGCAATGATGATGGCATTGGTTACGATGCCCGTATTTTCACAGACAGCGCTCAAAGAATATAAAGTGGGGCATGTTTTCAATGTGAGCTTGCCGGAGTATATGAACAAAACAGCAGGGCTCAATAGCGCCGCAAGTATTCAGTTTAAGAATACCGTCAAGGATGTAGCAGGATTTATCATTGAAGACAACAAAGAAGAATTGCGATTGGCAGAGATGACGTATGGCTCGATTACCGAGTTCTACGATGATTTTATTAAGGATTTTCTCAAAGACGAAGTGAAGAAAATATCCAAACCATTAAGTAAGAAAGTTGGAAAAACAAATTTTATCGAAACAGACATTATCTATTTGGAGACGGAATCCAAAATTGAGTTGTATTATTTTGTGGGAATAGTCGAAACACCTACGGCATTTTATAAGATTCTATGCTGGTCAACGGCTGAAAACAAAGATAAATTCAAATCTGATTTTCAAAAGATATTGTATAGTCTAAAAGATTAGAACTATTTATAAATTATACTACTTACAACTATGCTTCGAATTCTGATACTACTGCTGATACCGCTAAGCACGCTCCTAACATCCATGACGGTCGGTGAGCAGGCCTTTGAAGGAAAAATTATATACGCCAATTCGTACAAAAGTAAAAATCCCCAAATTACCGACCAACAATGGAATACAATGATGGGGGTGACGCAAGAGTATTTCATAAAAGGCGGAGACTACAAATCAACTGCAAATGGATCACTCGTGCAGTGGCAACTCTATATAAATAAAGAAAATAAGTTCTATAGTAAAATGTCGAATTCCGAGTCCGTATTCTGGAATGATGCCGGAGTGCAGGGCGACGAAGTGCTGAATGCCGAACTCCATAAGAATGTAACAACAATCCTAGGATATTCATGCGATGAATTGATCCTGACGTGCAGAAGTGGCGTTCAAAAGTACTATTTCCACTCCAAATTGTCGGTCGATAGCAAGCTTTTTGCCAAACATAAATTCGGAAACTGGTGTGATTACCTCGCCAAAGCACATGCCTTGCCGCTCAAATCAATTACGGAGAATGCACAATTTATAATGGAGAGTATTGCCACTAACGTACAGCCAATGAAGCTCGACAAGAAGATGTTTACTCTTCCGGCAGGTGTGAAAACGGAGGAAAGTAAATACTAACTATTCTGTATGCATTCAATTAGGACAATCATAGCGCTGCCCGGTATTCAGCATCGGGCAGCGCATTCCCTACCATGATTAACACCCACATAACACTTTTTAACCGCCGCAGATACACGGCAAAAGGGTAGATTGCAGTTCGAATTGTTGTATCATTAATTCCGTACCCCAATGATGAAAAGTTCCCTTGCTGCGCTCGCAGTGGCTATCCTGACGCTGATATCTTCCCCAAATCTCTTCGCGCAAGTCCCTGAAAAAATATACGGTAAGAATAAAATTCTCAAGCCGAACGAGTATTACCTGCAGCAAATTACCCTCTGGAAAGCCGTGCTCGACAGCAATCGCCGCAATGCCGATGCGTGGCTGAATTATTACCGCGCTCACCGCAATGCATACGTCAAGGGCGAAGAAGATAATTCCCAAAAAAGCAAGGGAAATACGAGGTTCAACCGCCTGAAATCCATCGTCGATGACATGGAAACGTATGTGCCTGACACGTACGAACTCCACTTCGTTCGCTGGCTCAACGGGAATAACAACCCTGCGCTCTTTCCCTCGCTCGACAAAGCGCATCGGCTGAAGCCGCAGAATCCCGAGCCGCTTTTGGCGCTCGTCTTATACTATGAAATTCAAGGGAATTACACTGCCCGGAATACGAGTATCGAGAAGTACTATGCTCTCGGCGATTACTCGCCGGGGTTGCTCAATTACAGTTATAATCTGCTTGCCGGACTCGACAGCAATGCCATTATTTTCACCGAAGGCGACAAAGATACCGAGGCGATTCTCCTCTTGCAGGAAGGCAAAAAAATCCGGCAGGATGTGCGCATGCTCAATGTAAATCTTTTGCTGATGAGTGATTACCGAGAGCGGGTATTCAGGGAACTCGGTATCGAGCAATTACCCTATAATCCACTCACAAACGAAGAAACATACGAGAAATTCCGCCGCTCGATTGTCGAACATGTCGTGCGCAATTCTAAACAGCGCCCCGTGCATACATCGGTGACCGTGAGCTCGCCCTATACTACGCCTATTGAAAATAAACTCTACCTGACGGGACTCTCACACAAATACAACGATAAGCCGTTCGATGCTATGGCGTTGCTGAAGTTCAACGTCGAGCGCCTCTACGCTCTCGACTACCTGCGCGTCTATTTCCCGATCGATATATCAGTTGATAATATGCACTCGATGAACGGGAATTACCTCCCCGCCTTTGCCGCATTGAGCGCAGAATACCGCAAAGCCGGCAATACCGCCCAAGCCGATTATTATCAAAACCTTGCGCAAACCATCGCGACCGCCGCCAATCTCCGTGAAGAATTTGAAGCTTATTTCGGTAAGCAGTCTAAAAGCAAGTAAATAACGTGAATTCGGGATAACGTACCGGCATACTTCTAAAGGAAATAA
>JBPOHH010000230.1:0-12111 GCA_052035765.1 Bacteroidota bacterium | reverse complement strand
ATCGCTCCGGTCGCAGAATGTCCACCCGGCACAAGTCCGAGTAAATTCATAATGAGAATAAAGAAAAAGATCGAAAGGAAATACGGGGTAAGTCTGTCGGCAATACGAAGGGAAGGGAGATTCGGTCGGACTACTTCATCGCGGATAAACATCACGAGCGCTTCGAGCATGTTCTGCAATCCGCGCGGCGCCGCCAGAGGATTCTTCTTGTACTTGCTCGCAGCCATTTTGAAAAGGAGGAACATAATCACGAGTCCAAGCATTTGGAACGCAACAAAATTCGTAATCGAGAAGTCCCATGCTGCATGATGACCGTCACTCACCCGCTGCGGGTGCCCTTCGTGAAGGGTATATTTTCCGTCCGCTTCTAATTTTTCGGGCGACATATAAATACTCAGCCCGGTATCCTTGTCGTAGAGAATATACGGTAAGTTGGATACCTTAAAGGAGAATATATAAAATCCGTGATGATCGCCAAGCTCTCCGAGGAGATGAGGGAATACTTCTGAGGGAGGAATATCGCCTGTGTGGGCTTCAGCATGATGTCCGGCAGCTTCCGCAGGTAAAGCGGCAGATGCTGCAGCATCCTGATGAGAATGTTGAGTTGTACTGTCTTGATTCATTGTGTGTATCAATCTATATATAGGCGCGTTCTAAATGTTAAATTCAATTATCAGAAGAAGATAGAGCGTTTTTTTTCTGTACGATCGCAGGAGAATCGGCGAGCTTGTGGAAATAAAAAATTTCCACGAACAAAAAGATAAAAGTACCGATACAGAAAGAAATTGCGAAGCTGAGAATATGCACGTGGAGGACTGAAATACAAGCCCAGACCAAAATCGCTGAAATCACAATCCGAACAATCATACTCCCAATAACTATCCCGATGAATTTCTCGAAGCGTTTGTGAAACGTCTTGCGGGCTATCGACAGCCCGGCAAGCACATTCAACAGGCAAATAGCTTGGGAAATACCGACCGAGATCCAAAGTGAGTGGCTGAAATCCACATAGATTTCCGATTAATTCAACTTACTTGTTTTTTAGGGCGGTTTTTATAAACCCAACCATTGCGGCTACGCAGCCGAAAATTAAGAGAGAAACTGTCCAAATCGGCGAGGTCTGATTTTCGGAATCAATCCACCATCCGATACCTCCAAACACGCAAAGCGTTACCATCATTTGAGTTCCAAGCGCCATAAGGGGAGCGAGTTCTTGGAAAATCCGTTTGCTGCCGCCTTCGTTCGGTGCTTGATTGAGAGCCATAATTGCTTTTTTTTTAAGTTTTTCAGGCGCAAAATTAGCTCTTTACCCACTGATAACCAAAAACTTTTATCGAATATTCTTTCCGAAAAAATCCCGACTCGTTTATTTTGTGCGCCAAATGTCGGGAAACATTGCCCTCGACCGGAGAGCGAGCGAACTTCCTTGCCCGTAATAATCATAGTAGCGCTTTGGCAATCCAAACGCCCACGAGCAGAGCCAGTAATCCGAGTACCACGCTTGAGACCGCATAGACCAACGCCTGCAGCGGATGCCCGGTGTCGGCAAGGGTGATAATTTCGAGGGCAAATGTTGAAAATGTCGTGAATCCACCGCAGAATCCGGCAGTAAGAAACAGCCGCATTCCCGGCGACACGACACTCATTCCTGCAGCAAGCTGTGTGAAGAGCCCAATCAAAAAGCACCCCACAAGATTCGCAGTAAATGTGCCTATCGGCAATTGCACAGGTATTCTCTGTGCCAGCGCAGCTACTCCGTAGCGGGCAATTGAGCCGAGTACCCCGCCGCAGGCAATGATTAAAAACGATTGGAACGTCGGTTGCATTCTCTTTCTCCTTATAGTATGATTCCTCAGCGACAGTACAAGCTTTCTCCCTCATAACTCTGACACTTCGCAGCGCTACTATTTAATAATACCACCCGTTTCTGCGGCGGAATTCAGTAGATTTGCAGTATAGCTTTTCAGTATGAAAAGACTCTCTGCGATGCCCACTGTTTTTGGCATTGTTTTTGTGGAATCAGCATTGCTTTCAACATCTGTTCTTTCGATGAAATAAATTTTAATATTCTCATTTTTCAAGGTATTATCCGTGCAGGCGACACAATCTATACAAAATAGTTCATTTCTCTTGCGGCAATTCCGTGAATTCTATCAGGAGGTCATCCGCCAAAAGCGGCTTGCCTCGGCAGGGATATTGAAATTTCAGACGATGAGCACCACCGGCGAAGTACCGACGACCGATACCATGGTGCATGCCATCTGGCAGAGCCTGATTTTTAATCTCGAGCAGCAGGCAGCAGCATCCGCACGCAGTGGAAGTGATTACAGTTCAACAGTTTACAAAGAGACCATGTATGTCATGTGTGCTCTTGCCGACGAGATATTCCTCACCCTCAATTGGGAGGGGAAAGACAAATGGAAAGATACTCTTCTGGAGTCGTATCTTTTTCAATCGCACATATCGGGCGATCAGTTTTTTACGAAGCTTGACGACCTCATGCAGTCGCGCGATGCGGCAAGCGTGGAGCTTGCGTCGGTTTTCTTTATGGCTTTATCACTTGGATTTCAAGGCAGATACCGGGGGAGTGCCGATACATCGGCGCTCGAGAAATACAAGCAACAGCTCTTCACCTATATCTTCCGCCGCGATCCTGAATTACTAACCGAAGCAAAACAAATCTTCCCGTCGAGCTATGAATATACCGTGACCAAGGGTACCGGCAAGCGCCTGACGAGTCCGAAGCGGTGGTTTATTGCCTCAGCGGTAACGATTGTCGTCTTTTATGCGGTATCGCATTATTTATGGATGGATATTACCTCAGACTTTCATCCTATTATTTCTTCAATTCTTGGCATTCGCTAATGGTGAATTTTTATGGAAATCATTAACTCGCTTCTGCCGTACCTGCCTATTATTCTGACTATCATCGGGATACTTATTCTCCTGCTGATCATCTATATCGTTGTGCTCGTCTGGCAGGCAAAGAAAAAACAGAAGCAATCGGAAGAAGACAGCGAAAAAGCAAAAGCTAAAAAA
Organism: Bacteroidota bacterium; assembly: GCA_052035765.1. GTDB lineage: Bacteria > Bacteroidota > Ignavibacteria > Kapaibacteriales > UBA961 > JADJXV01. The sequence goes on along the minus strand of JBPOHH010000230.1, from coordinate 9,072 downwards.
GCGCAGAAAGAAGCCATCGCCTCACAAAAACTGCTGTCGGCTAATTTATCACGTTCGTTCAAGCAGGCTATCCGTATTCTCCGTTCGGAGACGAGCGGGCGGAACTGGCGGTATCAGATTCCCTGGATGCTCGCTATCGGGGAGTCGTATTCCGGCAAAACCACCGCCCTCGAAAATGTCGGTCTCGACCTCACACTCGGCAAGTCCGAAACCAAGCCCGGCTCAAAGTCTATCTGTGATTGGTATTTCTATGACAAAGGCGTCATGCTCGACATCGACGGAAGTGCTATTCTCCGCAAAGATGGCCTCCCGACCGACGAAAAAGTATGGAAAACGCTCCTGCGCCTGCTCCAAAAGCATCGTCCCGAGCGCCCGATTGACGGTATTGTCCTCACTATCTCTGCCACCGACCTCATCGCCCCCATCGAAGAAGTCCGTGAAATCCTCCGCGCCAAAGCAGATACAATTTACAAAAAACTCATTCAAGTACAAGTCACGCTCGGTCTCTGCGTGCCGGTCTATGTGCTCGTCACCAAATGCGATGCCATCCCCGGATTCCGCAGCTTTGCCGGTGCATTGCCGCAGCAATTCCGCGATCAGATATTCGGCTGGTCTAATCCATACGCCCTCGAGACTGCCTTCAGCCCACGCTGGGTCGATGAAGCATTTGAAACGGTGTCGGGGAATTTGTATGAAACGCAGATTGAACTCTTCTCGACTCAAAATTTCATCGATAACCGCGATGAATTATTCATGTTTGTATCGGATTTTGAACGTATGATCGAGCCCGCCCGGGAATTTATCGGTGATATTTTCAAGCAAAGCGTCTATCACGAACAAATCTTCTTCCGCGGCATGTACTTCACCGGTGACGGTTCGCCGGCTGCCGTACCGCATCCTGAAATCACTGCCCTTTTGCCGCAAACGGAATACTCTCCGTCCGAGAGTGCCACCGGCAAGATTGTTCCCCTTTTCCTCAAAGATTTATTTGAGAAAAAAATATTCCCAGAATTCAATATCGTGCGTCCGGTGACTAAAGTCGCCGTGACCCGTAATCGTACAATCCTTATTACGCAAGTAGTCATGGCACTTCTGACCCTCTCCTGGGGCATCGGAATGTATGTCGGCTACAGCAATCTCATCGACAAGAAGCAAGCTCTATTGCCATTTCTGTCGGTACTAGCCTCAACAGATGCGCCGGCAAAACAGCAAAATGTGCCGGCTGGAATGCCTCAATTACCTGTCACCCAAACCAAGGAAGAGAAGTCTCAAATCGACGAATCGATTATTAATTCCTTCCTCACCTATGCCAATGCCCGCGACGGCGCACGCCTGTCATCGTACTTTATTCCCAGCTCGTGGTTCAGCCCGATCCACAGTAAAATCACCGATTGCATGTCGCTCAAGTATGACAAATTCATCCTTAAAGTGCTCTATTACGGACTCGATAAACGTACCCGTCAGGTCGTGGCTCCGGCGGCCGAAGCACCGCGTTTAGGATATATTTCCTCGTCCTTTGCTCCCGTTGACTCCGCTGCGAATCTGCCGGTCGTCCAACGCGTCGAGCAGACGCCGGACTTTGTCAATCTGCGAAATTATGTCGACGCCCTTGTCGAACTTGAGCGTAATTCTGAGAATTACAACAAGCTCTGCGAAGTGGGCCAGGGTGACTTGAGCGATGTCGGCGGACTCATTAAGTATCTCTTTAATGTGGACTTGTCGGCTTCCTTCAGCAGCGATCAAGCGTATTACTTCTCGAAAGCAGTCATCCTCTCTGAAGCCCAGAAATTCCTTCCTGCTGAATATCAGAAAGATGCCGAAGCACGGCTCACTCAGCTCTCGCAGGCGTTTTTTGAACGTACCTTCAGCCGTAATCCGCTCATTGCCCGCTGCGATCGAATCCGCTCACTCACCTATTCGCTCATTAATTTCGGACAAAGCGGTCAGTCGCTCAATCGGGATGGGTTGGTCGCACGGAAGCTGTATGAGACCTTGAGCGAACTCGAAACCACGCTCGGTCGGCCGGAAGTAAGCTGGATCACTGCCGATTCTCTCAATCTCGGCTCTGCCTATCTCAAGCTCACGTCTGCCCTTTCCCGTTCGGCATTTGTCGAGATAGAATCGGCACAGCAGCTGAGCCAGATGTCACAGGATGGATTTCAAAGGTTGAAGACGACCCTGATGGAACAAAAAACGGCCTATTCTGCGCCTATTTTCGCAGCGGCCGATAAAAAACTCGCTCTCAGCGATCAGGCAAAGAGTCTGAAGACTGCCCTTGAAAAGCTCCTGAGTCAGGAATTCATGCTCACCGAGCCATCGCCCTACACCTCCAATGCCGGCTCTCATATCGTGTGGAATATTACGATGCTCGAAGATGTCAATCGCCGGGTCGAAAATTCCATGCAATTCGTCGCTCAGGCACTCCCGCTTTTCCCGCTGCAGCTCGTCAATCCGGTGCGCGCGATTGCGACCTTCCAGATCGAAGCCGATGCCCGCAGCCGAATTATGCAAGCACAGACAGCAAGCGGCGCCTTCTCGGTGACAAGTGAGGAAAATATCAAGACCGAAATTCAATACTTCAGCGAAGCAGCTGGATTCTTGAGCAAACTCATCACGACCTTTGAACAAAAGCAGCTCACAAGCGCTAATCGCTACTTAGCCGAAATCGTCGCCGGTCAAGCCGGTGGACTGCTGAGTGATGTCGATAAATTACTCGAACAAAAACAAGCCTACACCGTCGAAGACAGCCACCTCTCCTCCTGGAACGGCCGCAAGCAACTCTCGACGGTAATCTTCGGCGTTCGCCAAGATGGCGACCTGAGCGAATTCGTTCTTGCACAACAAAAATTAGTGCGCATCTATGCCGCTGCCTACGCACGGCCGCTCGTCACATTTTTAAATAGTCCGGCAATTCGAAGTAAAGCCAATTCTACGACTACCGTACTGCCCAAATGGGCCGGAATTCTCGAGCAAATCGACTTCTACGATACCAAAGTCGCCGGTAATTCCCTCGCTGCTCTCGATAATTTTATCCTGCTCGATGTCGATAGCGTCACGGTCGATAACTATGCCGCAAAAATTCCGCTTCGGTCCTTCCAAAAAGTACCGGCCGATTATTTCCAGGATAAATTATTTAAAATGAAACGCGCAATTTATTCCCGCGCACAGGCAATATCGGAGAGCGAAGCGATTGGGTTTTATAGTGCTTCCGAACAGTATTTCAATCAGCATTTAGCCGGGAAATACCCCTTTGTCTCCACCGAACAGGAGCAGCTCGGGCAGATTGTCAATGCCGATCCGGAAGAAGTACGCACATTCTTTAAAATCAGCGAACGCCTCGGCCCTCCCGGCAGAGATGCTCTCAAGAAAAATCCAAGCTATACCCAGGACTCACGGAACGAAGTAGCGCGATTCCTCACTAATATCGATGTAACACGTAAATTTTTCAATGGATATGTGTCGAGTGAACAGAAAAATCCCGCCTTGGGATTCGATGCTGAAATTGAATTCCGTGCCAATCAGAAAGCCGAAAACGGCGGTTATCAAATCCTTGACTGGTCACTCTGGCTCGGCAACACCCGCGTCTCCAACCGCGATGCCGACCGCAAAGCCCGCTGGTATTGGGGCAGCCCCGTCAAGCTCGCTCTCCGCTGGGCTAAAGATGCGCCGTACTCCCCTGCAATTCCAGACCTGAATGCTAATTATCGGGTCGAAGATAAAACCGTCATCTACGAATTCCAAGATCGGTGGTCACTCCTGCAATTCATTAAATCCCATAAAGTTCCGATGGCAGATGATGAAGATGATGCCCCGTCGAACCAGAATTTATTGGAGTTCTCGATACCAACCATATCCACAACCGGCGGTTCGACGGCAATGCCGACACAGACCAAGGTATTCATCAAAGTGAATTTACTCTCGCCGGAAAAGAAAAACGGTCTGGTATTACCTCCGTTCCCGGCTCAATCGCCGCGATTAGTGAAGGAAACGCAGCAGCCGAAGAATTAAAATAGTTTATATGTTATTTGTTTGTAGAAGAGTTACGTTTATTATTCCCGGTGAATTTTATGGAACAATCTGAAATCCTGGCACGCATCGCTCCCTTCCTCGCTCCGATTTCGGAGGAGAATCCTACCGGCGCATGGCTGCGATATGATGCTGTCTATGATAAAATTCAGGAAGCACGCCGAGAGGATGATGCATTTTTGGATCAGGGTGTATGGCAAAAAGCACTCAAAAAATCCGACTGGCAGCTCACGCAAAAGCTCTGCAGCGATGTGCTCACTTCCCGCTCAAAAGACCTGCAGATTACCGTCTGGATGCTGGAGTCATGGATGCATCTCCGCGGTTTTGAAGGAATTGCCGAAGGAATTACTCTCGTCAGCGCGCTTTGTCAGACCTATTGGGACTCCATCTATCCTGCTCTCGAAGATAACGACTGTGAGTATCGTATCGCTCCCCTTCAATGGCTCAATGAGAAAATATTCCACAAGCCCAAAATTATCCCTTGTACACAGCCGCGCTCACGCGATTTGCCGGTGTATAATTTTCTCGATTGGGAGGGAATACTCTCCCTCGAAAATACCTTACGAAAGAATCCCTTCACCTATCAGCCCGATGAGCTTGAGCAAAAAATCACTCGCGAGAAATTCCGGATCAGTATGCTCGATACGCCGCTTGAATACTATACTGAGCTCAATGCAATACTCCTGCATTCGATCGAAGAGCTCAATGCACTCGAACGGTTCACGGACGAAAAATGCGGTAAACAGGCGCCAAGCTTCCGGCATTTCCGTGAGGTACTGACAAAAATCGAACGCCTGAGCGCCGAAATTCTAAAAGAACGTACGGTGGTCATTGAGCCCGAACCAGAACCGGAGCCCGAACCGATAGTCGATGAATTTCTTGAAGATGCAGGTATTTCCGATGATTTTTCGGAGCTCTATGTATCTCTCCATCCACCGGCACCCGAGCCGGTCGTCGAGCAGTCGGCGCCGGAACGATTACTCGAAACCCCCATTGCTGTTCGTGAACTCGAAAGGAAAGTAATGCAAACCATGTCCGTCGCCGTTCGTAGCCGCGAAGATGCCTACAAACGACTCAACGAAGCCGCTGATTATCTGCTCAAAGCAGAGCCGCACAGTCCTGTTCCCTATCTCATCAAACGCGCTATCTCATGGGGTGACATGCCATTACCTCAGTTGCTCGGCGAGCTGATCCTCGACCCGAATTACGGCTCGGCTATCGTCGCACTGCTCGGCATGCAGCCACCACAGCGTAAAGACGAATGGTGATTCTGTATACTCCGAATATCCGGTATTAGGACCGCAATGACTATATTGCAGCCGTAGGTATGCCATTTCCGTACTCTTTCCCATTTCATGAAACACAAACTGCTGCTCGGTATCCTCTGCGCTCTCGCTCTCGGCGCGGGTGTCGTCTATTGGCTGCGTACAAGTGACCCTACCGCAGAACTCCCCCTTATTTCCACGTTTCAGCCGCTTTACCTACAGAACGTCAATTATCTCTATCAAAAGGAAATCTATTCGTTGTACAAGACCCAAAAAGCAGATGTTGTGATGTTCGGCGACTCACATACGTATAGTATCAATTGGAGCGAAGCGCTCGGTAGACCGGCAATAGCGAACCGCGGCATCAGGGGTGATATTCTTCAAGGATTTATCAAGAGAATTGATAATGTGATCGCGCTGCAGCCGAAGGTGTGTTTTCTGATGGGAGGAATTAACGACTTTTACGCGTATGTTTCTGTCGATAAAGTATTTACACAGTACTGTGAGTTGATCGACACGCTCCGTAGCCATAATATTTCCGTCGTTCTTCAAGCGACACTCTATGTTGGTGCGGCGCGTGCAGATGCAGACGAGCGGAACAAGCAGGTTACGGAATTAAACACCAAGCTTCGCGCCTATGCGACCGCTCATTCGCTTCGCTTTATTGACATCAATCCTCTCATCAGCGAGCAAGAAGCTCTCAAGACCGAGATGACGGTGGACGGTCTGCATTTGAACGCACGCGGCTACCAACTGTGGCTACCGGAAGTCGAGAAAGCGCTCGTTGCCGAGGGCTTGTAGCTGTTACCTTTCTATCCGTTGTATCCAGACAAAAAAAGACCTGTTCAGAATATGAACAGGTCTTTTTTATGTATCTATCAATTCACCAAATTACCGCACAAGTGTTATCATGTGCCGCTGTGTACCTTGTGCCGTGGTGACCACCGCACAGTAGCTGCCGGATGACATTCCCGACGCATCGATAGGGAGACGATAATTTCCAGCTGTAAGTTCTTCATCAAGCAAGAATTGCACATCTTGTCCGAGAGAATTCACCAGGCGCACGGTAGCGCGACCTGCGGACTTGACGGAGAATTCAAGAGTCGTTTCATTGGAGAATGGATTCGGATAGCTTTGGATATCGCCAATGGTTTCCGTGATTTCCTGTACACCGACAAGTCCTGCAAAATCATCGGTTGAACGCGGGATGATTTTATAATTTTGATTGCCATACCAGACAATCCCGCGGATAAAATCAAATTTGCGACCTACCTGCGGCTTGATACGGCTTGATATCATCGTAATACTGTCCCGTGTGGTATAGTAAATCGGGCTCTCATCGGTTTCAACGCGGATGTAGGCATTCGGATTATCCTTGTTTGCTTCGTCGGCGATGGAGAATTCACCGCTATTTTGTTGCTGTTGCTGTTGGTTCGCCGGAGCCAGCGTATCCATTATCACGGCATTTTTTACCGCTACAAGCATTGCACGCCATTTTTCAACGGTCGTATCACCGATGAATTTACTGCCGATATCCCGTGAGGATACCACGACCGGCTCGGCTTCATTACCGCTTGAGAGTACCGTCACCGAGTCAATTCTTCCTAACGTGGTAAAAAACCTCGTCGTCAATTCACCCGTAATTCTCACTTTATCACCCCGACGCACCTTCATTGACTCGGGAAAGACCTGCGCGCCGACGGCCATGCCGGACCATGCTTCAGGACGGTCCTGCATGGTGACCAAAGCATTATTCTGGAATCCATTGCCCGGGAAATTTGATTCATCGCCGGTGACAACTGCTTCGAAAGTAACTACATAATCCGTTGGATCGGGGGATGCATTATAGCCCCAGATAGGAGTCTGAAAGTCTGCTATACGTGCTGCACCATCAACGACTTTATAGACATACGTACCCACATACGGGCTTGACCCGACGGTTTGTTTTTCGTCTGTCACTACTACTTTATAGCCGACAATTGTACCGTTCGGCTGTGGCGGAATACTTGCAGTATACCCAAATACGCTGGTCTGAACGGTAGCTTCTTTAAATGTCTTGCCGTCAGTGGTATAAAACGTCTTGATATCTTTTGTACGATCAACGGAATTATCTCCCTCAGCTACATCAAAATTCACCTTGACGGTCTCAGTCGAAGCAGCAAATAATTTCTTGCCATCCCTTTGGATATTTAATACTTGCGGTGGATAATAATCTTTTACGACGTCAGTCGGGAGAGCCGGTGCGATGGAGAAAACCTGCACAATCTGCGTCATGCCGCCGCCGCCATTGGCACCGACAAACGAGTATCCGGTGACATACCCGCGCAAGAGTTTGATGCGCTGTCCAATCGACGGTGCGCGGTATTCGCTTTCCTCGATATGGTAATTTTTATCCGTATAATAGCCCGACTGATCACTCATAAAGATTTTATTTCCTTCGTTATCCGAAAGGGTAAGTACCGGAGAAATATCGAGTACAATGAGATCAGTCAATTCGACCTTCATTCCAATCAATGGTGCACCCGATTTGTAATTCAATGACGGATTCTCTGCCCCACCTTCGACAAAGTCGGAAATAGTGGCCTGTATCGGCTCCGGAATGGCTTTTTTGGTGCTGATGGTTTTGATACTTTCCGCATTCGGTCCGGTTATCACCGCCGCGACCGTTGGGAATCGATTATTCATATTCGGGTTCGCTGTCTGCGGGTAATTTCCAATCCGTACAAGTATTTCCACGACATCGCCTGCCTTCATGCGCTCAAACTGTGTGGTAGAACCGGCAGTATCAATCTGTATAACACAGAGTCCCGCATATTCATTGAGCATGACATCGGCATCGCGGAGATAGGTCATCCAGCCGGCGCCGAGTGAGAGATTGACACGTTTGTCCGTTGGATAATTCACAAGCGGGGATACCGTGACGAGTCCGGTGACCAGCACCGTGTCGCCATAGTGAACTGAACGCAGATTGCCGCTTTTGAGAGAATCGGCAGAAAGAGTCATAATGTCTTTCACACTGACTTTCGGATATACTTTGGGAAGTGCAGAAAGGTGTGGAACCGAAATCGTGGCAAGCGCAGCACAGAGGCAAAAGAGGGCGAATAGACGCTTCATTGAGCTATCTCCAAATAAATGAATGAATAATGTATTTTTTCTACCCCGCAAAAAAGCGGAGCGAGCGGGTGTACGCAGCCCACGAAAGGAGGGTTTCGAAATTTAACATTCATCTTTTTATTTAACATTTTTAACAGTTTTTGGAGGGCGGGAGGAATATGGTTCGGGGTGGGTGGAAGTGTAGAGAGAACAATTTATAATTGCACTTCAGGCGTGTTCTGCAACTATGGAGATTTTTTGCGTTGTAAGATAGGTGACAACAGTTTATTCTGAGTATGAGAAGTAGGAGTTTTGATAATGGTAGATTATACAATTCCGAGCAGAAATTAATGATGATGTATTGAACAAATTTTTGTTATTTTGTACAATAGAACTTATATATTTTACAATCATTTATCTACAACGGCCATGTCAATCAGATCTTTTTGGACAATTTTCATCAAAATAGTCGGTATTTGGTTGGTATTTAGTAGCTTGACGGTCGTTCCTCAGGCTATATTCACACTGCTTACCTCTTATTTTCCTGATAGTAGAGAGGGCTTGTTGATGCTCTTAGTTCCGGTGGTATTATTGACTGTTGGAATTTACATCTATATCCTCACCATATTCGTATTTAAGACTTCATGGTTTATTGATAAGCTTAAGCTTGACAAAGGATTTGCTGAAG
>JBPOHH010000330.1:0-4608 GCA_052035765.1 Bacteroidota bacterium | reverse complement strand
ATATACAAACTGGCAGGACTTTTATCGACATTGAGAATGAGATGCAACGACTTGATATTCTAAAACTTAAGCCGAGAAATTTTGGAAATTATATTTTACAATTCAGCAACCTTGATTATGAATGCATAGATAAACGTCAAATTTGGTGTGATGCTAACCTCATTAAAAATGGATAGCATGGCGCTATGCCTATATGAGTTGTTACGTACGCCTATATAATGCGCATACCTTGAGCCACTCTCCCATTATATAATTCAAGCAAGTATATCTTTATCATTGCATTAGAGCGACAACAACCACATTTATTTTCACCAATACTGCGAAAAACGAAAGACCGTCGCGCCTGCCGTACATTCAAACAAATACACACCTGAAGCCAGGTCATCCCGGTGAATCTGCGCGTTATTTGTGCCTTTGTACTCTCGTATCACCGTACCAAGCACGGAGTATATCGTAATTTCCCAAGTACTATCGGAGCGTACATTGAGCACATCACCCTGCACTGTGGCGGATAAAGATGATGGTCGTAATTGCAGCGGCACATTGCAGCGCGAGTCGGAGTTCAGAATTTCGGGAATGGTGTGAATTTGCAGTGGAATATACTGTTTACGCGAGCAATCATCCGTTAGAATCAGCGTATCAATAACCAATGGAAAATATTTTGCCTCCACCCACAGTGGAATCGCAATCGAGTCGCCGGGTTGCAACGTAATACTCGCCCACTGCTGCGGTACGGAAACGGCAATATTCGTGCGGAGAGAGGGCGTGAATGTTTGAGAGAATTTCCCCGAATTTTTCACCATAACATCATGAATACTCACGGTATGTACTATTTCCGGTTTTGATAGATCCGGCAATTTCGCCCCAATCGTAAATCCCTTCATCGGCACTGTTCCGGTCAGCGTCAGCCCTTTTCGATCCGTCGCGGTGAACGACAGAGCGCCGTCTGCAAGCGGGTCAATGAGCGTTCCTTGAATTTCTGTTCTGCGCGCCCCACTCTGCGGTTGCGGTACGGTCGTATGCACATTCTGCGAGGCAACAATTCCCACAATATCAATTCCCGAGTCGTACAAACTATCTTCATAAAAAGTAATGAACGCAGAATCGCATCTGATTGCACTGCTTGTACTCGGCGGTGACGTATCCATGATGAGCTCAAGCAGCCGCCTTGTATCCTGACCGCCGCAATAGCCGTAAGAGTCTGCATTACCATAACCATAGACGAGTATTCCGAAAGCAGTATCCGCGCGGATATGATGCGAACCCGGCGCAAGTGGGATGTAGCCAAAAGAAAAATTAGAATTAGGAATTATGCGGAATGTCGTGTCAGGCACGCTCACTGTATCCACCACGACCGTAGAAATACAGCTGGTCGGTATCACCACTGTCACCCAATGAAAATTAAACGTCGGGAATGGCGCTGAGATGAAGGTATATTCGCGCTGATACTGCTGCACGGGCGGCAAAAAAGCCATAAACGGATCGCCGTATGCCTCATTGCTGTCGACCCCTCCTCCTAATCCGGCTGATACTTCATACTGTGCGCACAATATAGGCTTGCTGCTTTTGACCTCCATCGGCACTATACTATCAATATCAAAAAATTGCCCCTGATGAAGCAGCCGTGTACCTGTCGGCAGAAAAATTGCGGTGGAATCAAAATAAGCTACAATACGAACAAGCGTTGGTAAATTTTTCCTCCAGCTATTGTTCGGCGTGAATACGTACCTATTGCCCAGTAAAATCAGCGGGGGTGTCTGCTCAATCAGGCAATCCCGCGTACCGAGATTGCCGGGACGTGGAAGGGCTGTTCTCTCATGGAATGAAAATAAAGCTATCTTTTTGGTAGAGGAGATACGAGTACCGGTAATATCTAACTTACTGAATAATCGGGAAGTAATAACTGTACGTGTTTCTCCTTTATTCACCATAAAACTTGCTTTTTCGAATGGTTTAGTCGTTTTAGGCGAATTGAGCGGCACTGGTGATTCGACATATACCATCGTTGAATCTTCTGTACCGACAACCACAAATCCGGGAAATCGGTTACTTTCGACGCCAATTGAAGTCACGTCGCTTTTGTAAGCACAAGCTATATATTGTGTATCCAATACGTTCACCGGATACGCCAAAAATGCATCCGATGTATAAGAATCTTTAGAAAGCCCATAGACGACAATATCTTCGTTGCTTTCGATGAGAATGCCTTTCTGTTCTGCCTGGTCGTACGACAAAGTTTCCATTTCCTTTGGAATCTCAATGTCGGTTGTTTTATCCTTCTCGGTCACAAATGGAATTATTTGCAAGCCATTGTACATAAACGTCACGGTACCGCTTGCTTGTAGAGTATTTTTTGCCGAAATGTAGATATGAAGCGACACATATTTGCTCTTGGCAACAGTATTAGAATCGTCATTCTTCGGAAAACACACGTAAAATCTTTTCCCAAAAGCACCTTGGGAGGTAGTATCAGCAGCCGTTGCGCCGCAGAACATCAGAAAAAACGAGAGAAAAAAAACGATTTGTTTCATTGGTTGAATTGAAAATAAAAAGGTTGTCTGACAATTAATCGAACAATGAATTTGGTCTGTAGGGGCGACTTGCATTCGCCCCGGTCATGCTGTGTAGGGCGAATGCAATTCGCCAATGGAATAAGAATATCAAACCTCATACATTGTCAAATAACCACAGAGTCAATACCCTTCCTTATCATGAAATGCAGCACCTCACCGCACATACAATACCTTCCGACTCACCATCCCCACACTCGTCTTGAAAATAAGACAATACACACCGCTACTCAGTCCTTCAAATGACAACACGCCCTGCGTCAACCGAGAGCTTGTATCAATGCTACCACCAAAACTATCATAGACTTGCGGCGCTTCGGTGAATTCACCCAAGAGCTTCATGGAAAGGAGTGGAGTGGTGAAGAGGAGAGATGGCTTGGTGGTAGATTCATCCGGTGTTTCGCTGACCGAGGAGGCGTCGGGGTAATAGGTTTGAAAGTCTAATGTGCGAACAATTTGCCGACCGTCGGTGGTGTGGAAGTAAGCTTGAGCGAAACCAAAGGTACGACCGTGTGTTTGCGGGTTGTACGTGAGGTCTAGCCAATATTCTTCACTTGGTTCCATCAACAATGGAAACGTGATAACTCCCAGATTTATATTCAGTTCATCCTCTCTCCAATTGCCGGTAAAAATTACCGAATCTGCCCATAGAGGAACTTTCGAACATGCATTGAGGTAAAGAATTTGTTTTTCCGTGACTTGCTCACCTTTTTTTGATTCAAAATAACTACTCCACAATCCAAAACGAGCTTCAGGAAGTGCGGTATCCTTTGAAGTCAGCACGACATCGGCAGTATAGTGTTGTTTTGTATCTTTACCCGTAAAATAGCCGGTAATGACAGTTCGACTTTCTCCAAGCGGTCGCGGGAAAAATTCGACTCCTACAGCTACCCCAGATTTAGGAGAAATGTCAAATGGCAATGTAATTTCTTGCCATTGATTGTTAATTGGTAGTACTCGCTTGGGCTGAGATTGTCCGTATGTGGTTGATTGAATAGAATCTAACAGTACAGACTCTTTAAGATTGTTGAAATAAGCACCGGCACGGTTTACAAAATATTCTGGAGTATTTGGGCATGACTTACTTTCATTGTAGTACAAATTAGACCCAACAATAGTTTGCGAATCTACCGCCGTTGCACTAAAGAATAAAGTGTCTGAAAATAATTCACCGTACAAGAATGGAAAAATAGGTGAAGTCCGTGATCGAAGTACGATACCGGATTTAAATTCAACAGCACCGGTATCGCCTGTATCGAACGAGAAAAACCATATCGAGACCTGAATAGATTTTTTCGCTTCAATAACAATTGGTGGATTACCACTCGAAGGAAAACCATAAGGGTAAAAAATAAATCCAAATTTACTGTATTTATCAGGCGAATAATTTGGTGTAATCCAAGTACCATTTACAAGATACAAGTCTTGATCCGAGGAATTATAGAGCGTAGCAGTCGCCGAACGAGTTATAGCATCCTTTTCAGTTCCGCGTGGGCAGAATCCCATATTGATAGGTGGAGGTAATACAAGATGTGGATTATGCTCTGCACGGAGTGCCATAGGCGAGCAACACACCACGGCAAGTACTATAAGCAAGAAAATATTTCTCATAGGATAATTGAAAATGTGTGAATAAAATAGGCAAACATTTAACGATAAATAAATCCCTCACCGCACATACAACACCTTCCGACTCACCATCCCCGCATCCGTCTTAAAAATAAGACAATACACACCGCTACTCAGTCCTTCAAAAGATAACACACCCTGCGAAAGCCGAGCGCTTACATCAATGCTACCACCAAAACTATCATAGACTTGCGGCGCTTCGGTGAATTCACCCAAGAGCTTCATGGAAAGAGATGGAGTGGTGAGGAGGAGTGACGGAGGAGAGATTGATTCTTCCGTAGGTTCTCCCACAGATGAAGTGTTTTCATATACTGTTTGGTAATCAAGAATTCGGACTAAAGGCGTACCGTCTAATTTGCGGAAATACCCTTTTGCAAAGCCAAATTTCCGTACTTGTTCCTTAGGTGTA
>JBPOHH010000128.1:0-1515 GCA_052035765.1 Bacteroidota bacterium | reverse complement strand
GCCACGACTCCCTCAAGCATCAACTCAAGCATTTCTTTTATTCCGGCGGCTGGAAGAAATTCGAAGCGGTGTGGAATTTCCTCATCAAAACAAAAAATCTCAATTCTATGCTTCCGGTCTTGGAATCTATTCTCGCTAAGGTCAAAAATAAAAAGGGTATAAACGACAGTGTAGTCGATTATACCCTTATTAAACACTCTGAATTACAGGATGATTCGATGACAGAATCTGTTCTCGAACCAACATATCAGCTACCAGTCCTTGAGGAGCGTGACGTCTGATGGAAGAACGTGGTTATTGTCCTATTTTCGCGGCAGCCTCTGCCTGCGCATCTCCGAGAGCGCCCTGAGATGATTTTCTGCCGTACAATGCCTCGACGACTGCATTTTCGAGCAATGCTTCCAGATCGAGCCATTGGGCATGCACCGGAGTCATACGGGCGGCCGCAAGCTGTTCGGCAAACGTGCTTTTATGCTTCACACTCTTGAAATACGGATCATTATAATACTGCTTATCCGCCGGAAAGCCCGCCTCATTGACTTTTTTGCAATACTCCAGCGATGTCTTGCCATCGGTGATATATTTCATGAACTTACGGGCGAGTTCGGCTTGCTGCGTTTTCGCGTTGATCGCCACATATTCCCCACCGGCAAACGAGATTCCCGCCTGCTTCATACCCGGCACGAGCGCGACGGAATAGTCAAGCGTGGGATTGCCTTGTTTGATCTTTTCCATCAGCCAGCCGCCGGAGAACCAAAAGCCGACTTTCCCTTGGGTGAAAGCGACGTCGAGCTGACGTTGAGTTTCGATTATCCCCATACGTGACAAGGTAATATACGCATTGAGCGCTTCTACGTTTTCCGGTGAATTCAAACTTGGCTTGCCGGCAGCCGACACAATATCGCCGCCATTACTCCACATAAAGGGTAATATTTTTTTGTAGAGGCGATGCTTGTCATCTCCATTAGCGCCAAAGGGATAAATTCCTTCAATTGCCTGTAATTTCTCGCAGGCGGCGATGAGTTCGTTGACGGTTTTGGGGATGGAAGTGACGCCTGCTTTTTTCAGCAATTCATTATTACAGAACATCACACGCGTATCGACTGTCCATGGATATGCATACACTTTCGACTGCCACATCGCGGGCGGGCGGGCAAAATCGGCGAATTTTTCAAACGTTGCATCTTTCGGCACTTCCATGAGCACACCACTGCTGGAGAATTGCGCGACCCAGTCCGAACCGAGCTCAAGCACATCGGGCGCTGTGCCGGAATTAAACGCTGCCATGAGCTTTGTCTTTCCGTCGTTCCAGCTGAGTTCGGTCGTTTCGACAGTGCAGTGTTCCTGTTTTTCAAACTCCGCGATAAGCTCTTTCAGCGCCTGCTTTTGCGCAGGTTCGCTGCCGAAATTCCAGAATTTGATGGTGGAATTAGTTGGTGAAGAGTTTTTGTTACACGAAGCAAAAACAAGGGAGAATACGAGAAGGAGTAGCGTTTTTTTCATAGAATTACTATT
>JBPOHH010000850.1:0-3937 GCA_052035765.1 Bacteroidota bacterium | reverse complement strand
ATTGGAGGCGCAGAATATCGGCATCGATGAGAGCAGTCGGCTCTTTATCCTTTTGATGGAAGGCGAGAATTTTCTGGTAAAGGGAGAGAATGAGGTAATTATTATTCCCGACAGCGAGGGCATTTTTAGCAGTAGTGGATGTCGTAAGAGTTGTAGCCGAAAGAAACGATAGGAGCGGCGCAAGTATTTCTTTATCATTGACTTCCGGTGCGGCTTCAGCGGACATTGCCTGGCTTTGCTGCAAGAATTCTATCGTTTTATGCGTGAGAATATCGTAGAATGTGGGGCGGTAGTGGGCGGATTCTTTATTTGATTCGAGCAAAAGCTCATAGTTCGACACATTGGCCGACTGCAGCGCTTTTTCATCTGAAAGGGCAGCAAGATAATACGAACGGGCTGTGTCGCGGAGAGTTTTGGGGTCCCACGCGCTAAAATCCTTCGATTTCGCATCTTTCGTTTGTGAACGCCGGCTGAATTTCCATCTGTTTTGATTGTAATAATTCCAATACACTTCACCGAGAGCATACTGCAGCATCGAGCGAACAAGGGGAGTCGCGGCTGTAGGAATTTCCTTGGTAATTTCTTGTGAAAGATAGAGTTCGCTGTTTTCCACTCCATCTGCCTGCAGGCGGAGTTTGGTGAGGGTGGACTTGATAATCTGCTGTTCATTGCGTTCTTTCTTCGCTAGAGAATAGATTTTTTGCACAATCTCAAGCGCGGATTTCGGACGTTGTTTTTCCAGGTGTGCTTCCACTGCTTTCCATTGGGTGGCATAGTCATCGGCGGCGCTTAGGTGTGGAACTAGCAGGAAGAGAAAGAGGAGTGTGCAAAGTGCAGAATGTATTCTCATAGTCATATCTCGCTTAAATTGAAAGAGTTGTAAGGGGGAATGTTCAGGATGACGTTGTCGTACTTGTTGAGAGAGAGTTATGGTTGTAAAGGTTACAAAAGATTGGTCATTTCAGCTCCGCTCTACTCCCGTTCATTTCGGCTTCGCTCAATGCCCGGTTTTTGGAATTATTTTTTAATAGATTAGCTAAGCTGTTTTTCTTGGCTTCGCTCAATAATCGGTGTTTGGAATTATTATTTATTGGATTTTTTATTTACTCAATACCATAAACCGGTCATAGAGCGCAGCCGAAATGCCGGTCAATAAACAACATACCATAAACCGGTCATTGAGCGCAGCCGAAATGCCGGTCAATGAATAAATACGATAAAACGGTCATTGAGCGTAGCCGAAATGACCGTTAGCCAATCAGCACCCGATACAGCATCTCCAGAGCAGCCCCAACCGAACGCTCGCGGTTCATCGTGCGGTCATTCCCAAAGTTGAAACGTTTGGTGATTACTCCGCTTGGGTGGGCGAGCCCTATCCACACGGTACCAACGGGTTTTTCGGGGAGACCACCGCCCGGACCGGCGATGCCGCTGATGGATATACCAAAATCGGTAGAGAATTTTTGCCGTACATTCACAGCCATTTCTTCGACGGTTTCGCTGCTGACTGCGCCGTATGTTGTGAGTGTTTCGTGTTTGACGCTGAGGATATGTTCTTTTGCTGCATAGCTATAGGTTTGCACGCCACCTTCGAAATACGCCGATGATCCTGCGAGGTCAGTGAGTGCAGCGCCGAGGAGTCCGCCGGTGCAGGATTCTGCAACCGAAACGGTAAGTTTTTTTGCGAGCAGGAGATTTGTCACGACGGTCGTAAGCGATTGATTATCCTCACCAAAGATGAATTTTGCGGCTTTGCTGCGGATATGGGTTTCGATTCTCTTTATTTCAGCTTCGGCGGCAATGCTGGTAGCAGCGCTCACACCGATACGCAGGCGAACGCCCTGATAGGACGGTAAGAAAGCAAGGGAAGCACCATGAAGGAATTCACTTGGTTCACCAATCAGATCGGCGAGACTTGCTTCGGGTATTCCGGTCGTCATCAGCGTTTTGTAGAGGAGAACGTCACCGATTGCAGCGCGTTTTGCGAGCAGGGGCAGTACGTGGTCGGTCATGATTCCTTTCATTTCCATCGGCACTCCCGGGAGGGAGACGATTATTTTCCCATGATAATCAAAGAGCATACCGGGCGCTGTACCGCGCGAGTTATGGAGCGGCTGAGCAGTTGACGGTAGAAGTGCTTGCGTCGCATTACGTTCGGTGAGCGTGCGATTGCGGCTGGTGTAGAATTCCTTGAGATAGGCAAGTGTCGGCTCGTGGAGAACGATGGTGTCGCCGAGAAATTTACTGATAGCTTCTTTGGTAATATCATCATGCGTCGGACCGAGTCCGCCGGTGATGATGAGAGCGTCGCTGTGCGCGATGAGGCGTCCGATCTCGGAGATGATACTGTCCATTTCATCGCCGATGGAGGAGTGAGCGAGTATTTTACAACTGATGCGGGTGCATTCGGCGGCTATCCAGGCGGCGTTGGTATTGATGATTTGACCGATACAAATTTCATCGCCGATAGTTAGAATGGAGAGATTGAGCATGATGTGATTCGTGGATAAGTAGTTGGAAATACAAGGGCGAATTACACATATCCGGCAGCGCTCTGCTCGGGTATATACAATTCGCCCTTTAGTTTTTCGAGAGAATAATTACTGCATCAGCCCCGGGAGGAGTTTGTTGAGAATTGCCGGCACGGCATCGAGTGTTTTTTCCTGCGTGCGGAAGAGATTCTTCGCTTGCGCAGTTGGGTGCGGCATTTTCGTTTGAACGTCGTAATTATAAGCATTAATAAGCATTTTACCGTATTGAATATTGAAATTTCCGGTAATGGCACGTTCTACATGAAGCATGGCAATCGCCTTCCAGAGATCAGACTCGTATTGCGGGTTCATCGGGTCGAGGTTGAGTGACGCGAGTACTTCGGCGACGGAGTCTTGGGGAACGACGATATAATTTTTGGAGGTTGAGTCTGCCTGACGGAGCATGGTCGCCAGCGAATCGGAGAGCTTGACGCACCATGGACTGAGAGCGAGATTGCCGTCCATATTACGGAAGGGGAGCACGGCGATACGTTTTTGGGCGAAGGCATAGTCTGCGCTGAAGAGAAGAATTAATCCGAGAACGATGAGGAGTTTTTTCATACTAATCTTACAATTGGTTGAATATTATAATGATTCGATATAGTTCTTGACTTCGAGGATTGCCGCATAAATTTTCGTACGGAGAGCCATTGCTTTATCCCATTGCTCTGCCTTGGCATAGCCCATGAGTTCGATACCCATGAGGGAGACGTCTTCGAGTCCGAACTGAGCGCATGAACCTTTGATAGTATGTCCCATGCGATATAAGTCCTGGGAATTTTTTGCAGCTACGAGGGCAGGGAAGAGATTTGTAAGATCATCGAGCCATTGATCGATAAATTCCGGGAGAATTTCAAGGATAATGGGGTCATCGGGCAGCTTCATAGACAATACCTTTCGTAAATTGAATATAATCAGACGATAAGACGGTTCAAGCAGGAAGGAGAACCGTCAAAATAAAATAAAGCGAAGAAAACTATAAGCCGGATTCTGTCTTTTTGATTGCTCAAAGAGGCGGAAATTTATCTGTGAATTACGTCACCGCAATCCTTATAGCGACTTACCCGAGCCAAGTGGCATTACTGCCGAGACGTACGAACAGCCCGTCAGCACCGAAATGCTCTTGACTCTTATTTAGTCTTGCACCGCACGGGGTTTGCCATGCCGTCCCGGTCACCCGGTCCGCGGTGAGCTCTTACCTCACCGTTTCACCCTTACCGTCATGGATGTGTATAGAAACTATGCACATACACGAGTTGGCGGTTTGTTTTCTGCTGCACTTTCCGTCAGCTTGTTTGAAAGGTCATTTCAAATATCACTGCCTTCGCGTTACGAAGCGTGCTGTTCTGTGGAGTCCGGACTTTCCTCATTATTTTCATAATGCAACCGCCCGTTTTCCCCGCTTA
>JBPOHH010000453.1:0-11508 GCA_052035765.1 Bacteroidota bacterium | reverse complement strand
AAAGAAAAAAGAAAAAACGCGTAGGATTTCATCTTGATATGACTCCGCTGGTGGATATTGCATTTCTGCTCTTGACGTTCTTCATGTTCACGACGACCATGACGCAGCCACAAGTAATGGAAATGTCTATACCACCTGAGATTACTGATATCAAATTTGAAATGTCTCGATTTTATACACTGCGGATACGGGCTGATGGTAAGGTTTTCTATAATTTAGCAATAGATGCACCACAATTGATGGAACTAAAAAACCTCAGAAAAATGGTAGTAGAAGAAAGTATGAAAAAGAAAAATCGTATGATTCTTGTACTAAAAATAGACGAGAACGCACAGTACGAAATGGCTGTAAAAGTATTAGATGAATTAAATTTAGCTAATGGTGAATATACTTCTATCTTGACTAAACAGAATGAGAAAAGTGAGTGGAGATTTACTATTGCTCCGATGACCGATACAGATTTAGAGGAGATAAAATCATTATGATCGATACGCTAGCCCTCACAGCCAAAAGTTATGGCGCGTTTGAAATGAAGGAGTTTATACGGAAATCTACCGTAAAGGCCTTTATTATCACGATGTCAATTCTTCTCTTAATGCTATTAGCATACATTGTAACAAAAGTAGTCTCAAAAGCTACGTTCAAGTCAGCCGCGCCGATTACAAAAATGAAGCTTGAAAATCTTCCGCCGCCACCGGTTGATGATGCTCCGCCACCGCCGCCGCCGCCGCCGGAAGTTTATACCGGTCCTGCAGCACGTGCAGGAAATCCGGTGCCGGTGCCTGATGCAGAAATTACGCCAGACATGAAGGATTTTGCAAAGACAGATGAAATCGCCCGTGCTAGTGCAGAAGGTGGAAATGGTCAGGATTTCGGTGGCTTTGCCTCCAATGTACAGGTCGATCAGCCGGTCGATGTCAAGAAAGAAGAAGAGCCGAGTCTTGATGACTTTATTGCGACGGAAAAAGATCCTGAGCCGAACTATGCACAGCTTCATAAGAATATTGTCTATCCGGATATGGCTCGGAGAGCCGGGATTGAAGGTAAGGTGATTATCCGTGTGTTAGTCGGCAAGGATGGGAAGCCCAAGCCGGGCAAAGCACGCGTTGAGGACTCGACGAATGAAATGTTCAATCAGGCAGCTTTGGATGCTATTATGAAAACAAGCTTCACGCCTGCTATTCAAAATGGGCAGCCGATTGAAGTCCCGGTGACGGTGCCAATAGTTTTTCGCTTGCGCTAACTTTTAGCATAATCAACTAAATACCCTTGGGGGACTACATGAAATATTTGGTACTGCTATTGAGTCTGATAGGAGCAAGCAGCATAGCCTTTTCTCGGTCTATGGTGCGAGCAGAGCCGTCATCGATGGAGGATATTACCCCTCAGCAATCCGAAGTGTATTCTTCCTATGCCGGTGTTGTGTCGTTAGACTCCTTGAAGAATGAAAAAGCTGAAGCTGATAAAGAGCCGGGGCCCGATGATTTTACTCCTACTGAAAAAGATCCGGAGCCAAATTATAGTATGCTACAAGCGAATACTGTCTATCCTGAAATTGCACGACGCGCCGGCATACAAGGTAAAGTAATCGTTCGTGTTCTTATAGGTAAAGACGGTAAGCCAAAGCCAGGGAAAGTCAGGATAGAAGATTCTTCGAATGAGATATTTAATCAAGTCACCATTGATGCGATTATGAAAACTACGTTCACTCCTGCAATTCAAAAAGGAAGACCGGTAGATGTGTGGGTGTCTGTACCGATGGTTTTTAAACTTCGTGATACTGTAATACCTAAAGAACCTAAGCTTGATGATTATATAGAAGTCGATAAAGAACCTGAGCCTAATTATCAGATGCTCAAAGAGAATCTAGTATACCCTGAAGAGGCGAGACTTGCAGGATTGCAGGGTAAAGTAATCGTTCGTGTCCTCATAGGTAAAAACGGAATTCCAAAGCCCGGTAAAGTGAAGATTGAGATTTCATCCAATGAAATATTTAATCAGGCAGCAATTAATGCTATAATGAAAACTCATTTTACACCTGCAACTCAAAAAGGTCAGCCAATTGAAGTGCCGGTGACGGTTCCAATAGTTTTTCGCTTGAAGTAGGGGACCGCGTTAGAGTACAACTATCGGATAAATGCTGATAGCTGCCATTAGTGGTAGAAGCATTTCACGATTTGCAGTGAGATAACTATTCCCGAAAATTGAAATTGAGGTGAAGGATTGGATTGATATTCCTTCGTATTGTTTCATAACTGTAAGGAGAATCGCCATGAAAAAGAGAGTCGTCGTTCTCGCCCGCAAAAGCTACGGAGCTTTTGAGATGAAAGAGTTTATCGGTAAAGCTACGCTGCGGTCATTTGCCGTAACTATGTCACTGCTGGCATTGGTGCCGATGGTGTTTATTGCAGTGCAGGCATCGGTTACACCGCCGTCGATTACGTTGCCTCCGCCGATTATCAATGTTACGATTGCTGACCGCACAACGACAGTTCCGCTTGATGAACCGAGGCAGCAAAAGATTGCCAGACCGCAGTCAGTGGGTGGAATTGCAAAAGATGGTGGTACGTACGTACCTGTTGCCGATGTGCCGGTGGAGGTAGAAATTGGTCATAGTCAAAGTAGCACACCGAGAGGAGAAGGCGGGACAGAAGAGCCGGGTATCAATAGTGGCATCGCACCAACATTAGGCGGAGAAATACCTCCTGCCGGCAGTAGTGAGCCGGATGAAGGTACGTATATTGAAGTAGAGCAAGAGCCGGTCTTGAATTACAATCAGCTCCGTCAGAATTTACATTATCCTGATTTAGCACGGAGAAGCGGTCTGGAAGGTAGTGTACTCCTGCGGGTAATCGTCGGTATAGATGGCAAGCCGGTAGCCGGTAATATACGGGTAATCGAATCCACGAATGAGTTATTCAATCAGGCAGCAATAGATGCAATACTAAGATCCACCTTCACGCCGGCTATCCAAAACAGAAAGCCGATTGAAGTACCGGTAATAGTGCCGATTACATTTCGGCTCCATGAATAATCGCTCAGACTTTCTAGTGTTTTGATAATGTGCCGAAATTAATAGAGATACTTACACAATACGCCGCTTCCCGCAATGAATAATGCCTTTGGCGCGGAGCGGCGTTTTTTATGAATAGCCGTGATTGTTCTTATCTTAAATTATATCGTCCGAAGCATTACTATTATCATGGGGGTGCTGTTTATCATCAATCCCTTTCCGGCATTTCAGGATGATCCGATGTTTATGCGGATATTTGGTTGTATAGTGCTGGTCTTCGGAATTTTTCGGCTGACGATTCTCATTCGGCAGCATAAGCGGGCACGGCTTGTAGAAATGGAGGAAGAAAATGAAGAAGAATAGACTGGTATGTGTTCTCATGATGCTTGTTCTGGCGGCATGTGACGACACACCAAAACAAAACAACGGTCAGCCGGATGAAACCGTGCGTGCCGGGAGTGTGGAGATTGCCTGCGACGAAAGTGTGTTTGCACTCTTGAAAGCGATTCAGCCGGTATATGATACTGCTTTCCCGGATGCGAAAATTACCCTGAAGCCAATGCCTGCAAGAGGTGCTATGGCCAACCTCTTTGCGTTGAAATCCCGAGGAATAATTGTGGCTCGCGGCTATACCCGCGACGAAGATTCAGTGCTGAAAGCCTATAAACGCTCGCCACATGCACAATTTTTACTTGCAAAAGACGCGCTGGTGTTTTTTACGCAGCGTGCATTCCCTCTCGATACAATCTCAAAGAATCAGCTCGCCGAATTGCTGCTCAATTCCAAGCAAACCCTTAAGCAATATTTCCCGGGGTTGCCGTCTGAGCCCACCCTCGTGATGCCGACCGAACAGTCTTCGGAGTTCGCAAATATCCTGCAATTTATTACAAATAATCAATTTCCAAAGCATTTGTACCTGCAGGTGTCATCGCCTGACTCGGTTAAACTGGTTGTAAAAAATACATATTCGATAGGCGTTGGATATTTGTCGAGCATTGTCAAAGACACCTCTCTCAAGCCGTTGATGATTGGCTATGACGACTCGACCGGAGAGCATGTATGGCCCAAGCCGGTGCATCAATCGTATATTGTGATGGAAAAATATCCGTTTATTGTTCCTATTTTCGGATATTTGCAGGAAGATCGGCAGAATTTGCCGTGGGGATTTCTTACTTTTTTTAGAACAGACCCGCGTATTCAGCAGTATTTTCTGAATGCGGGGATTGTGCCGGGTTTCGGCAAATTTAATTTAATTCCATTGGAGGATTAAATGAAACTATGGGGAATTGGACTGCTTCTCGTAACAAGCAGTGTGGCGCTGTCGCAATCAAGCTTGGACAAAGCCAAAAAGTCATTTTCAGAGCGGGATTACGCCAAAGCAAGCGCGTATGCACTCGCGGCGGTGAACGAAAATCCTAAAAATTCAGAGGCCATGATTATTGCCGGTGATGCACTTATGGAATCAAACAAGCTCGACTCGGCAATGATACTCTACAAATCAGCCGAGAAATTGAGTCCTAAAAATGCTGCCGCCGTGCGGAAGATTGGACAAGTCCTCTCAAAGCAGGGCAAGCATCAGGAAGCGATTAAAACCCTTCAAAAAGCAGTGACCCTGAATCCCAAAGACAGCTATACTTATCTCGCACTCGGGGAGGCTATGCTGAAATCGGAATCGCCCGATCAGGCAGAACAGCCGCTACTGAAAGCAAAGGAGCTCAACAAGCAGCTCACGCAGGCATGTGTGCTTTTGGGAGATTTTTATCAGTCACGCGGCAAAGCCGATCCTGCTCGTTCCAATTATGAAGATGCACTTCGCATTGATGCTAATTTGCTCGATGTGCGCAAAAAAATGGTGACGGTGACGCTTGACGATAACGAACGCGATCCTGCCCGCGACGAGCCAATTGCCGTTGACAAAGACCCCTACGTCGATTTAGGCGTTCTCAATCGCAGTGTGGTCTATCCACAAGTGGCGAAGCGCGCCGGTATCGAAGGTAAAGTGACCGTGAGGGTACTGGTACGGAAAGATGGAAAAGCAAGAAAGAATTTTGTCGTGAGTACCGATTCCGAACTGCTGAATAAAAGTGCAATTGATGCAGTGATGCAGGCGAAATACTTACCGGCAATTCAAAACGGGAAGCCGCTTGCGTGTTGGATTACGGTGCCGATTGCGTTTAAAATGAAATAATAGTGTTGACAGTAATCGGCGACTATTCACATGAGTACCGGAAAATAAAGATAAAAAGAGAATTGGTTCTATGATAAATCACAAGATGAAAACCCTATGTCCTGTCGCTATCCGGAATAGCCCACACCATGAGACAAATGGTAACTATCGAGAGCCAACAACAATGAAACATGAGATGTATTATTTATTATGTCACTGAAATTAAAGGAAATGATAACGATGAAATGGATAATTGCCCTGATTGCCGTGCTATTGCCGGCGACCGGATTCGCTCAATCCAACATTGACAAAGCTAAGCAGTTTGTCGCGGAGAGAGATTATTTAAAGGCGTATGACTATGCCCTGCCGGCAGTACAAGAGGCACCGAAAAATGTGGATGTATTGCTGCTTGCAGGTGATATTTATCTGGAAATGGAGAAAGTGGACTCGGCGGTAGGATTCTATGCCAGGGCCGAGGATATCGACGACAAAACTGTAGTACTACGTAAGTATGCAAAAGCATTAGCTCATGCAGGCAGATTCCAGGATGCTGTTAAATATGCCAAAAAAGCGATAAAAAAAGATGAGAAAGATGCCTACAATCAGTTAGCTCTCGCCTATGTATATCTCAAAGCAGACTCACTCAAGCAGGCAGAAATGACGATTATTGCAGCCAAAGACCTCAACAAAACCATTCCAGACGGATTTACAGCGTTGGGAGATTTGTATTATGCACAGCGTATATATGAGCTCGCCCGTATGAATTACGAGGAAGCATTAAAATTAGACCCAAGTTTGCTCGACGCACGCATCAAGCTCGCAACAAGCTACTATAAGCTCGCTAATGCAGAGCCGGATAAAGACCTCTCCAACGAGCTCTTCGGACGCTCTCTGAAAGAATGGAATACTATTACCAAGGAAGACCCCAAAAATGCAAGTGCTTTCTATGAGCAAGGCAAAATATTCTTTTTGGCTGATAAATTTGGTGAAGCTGCCAAGTCCTTCTATCAATACACCTTACTTCGGCCGGAAGGCTGGCTGGGTCTCTGGTATCTTGCGCAATCGTCGTTCAAAATCGGACAATACGACTCTGCTGTTAAGCAACTTGAGCTGGTCAGAATAAAAATCGACACCGTGAAAGAACGCGCTGTTCTTATGCTCGCGCAAAGTCAGTTTGAACTCAAAAAATACAAAGAATCAGCAGCAAATTTTGCCGAAGCGAAAAAATACTCGGCGACGAATCCGGCTATAAAAATAGATGCGCTCGATATGGAACGCTGGGGACGTGCGGCGATATTGTCGGGAGATACAGCGACAGCATTTCAGAATTTTAAGACCGTCATCGACAATAGCGATGGCAAAAAGTGCAGCCTGATGTACAGCTATGCATATTTGCTGAAAGAAAAGAAAATGTACGATGAGTCGATACAAATCTACCGCAAACGCATTGCAGCCTGCAATGATAGTTTAAGTTATAAAGCCCGATTGTTCATAGGACTCTGTTATTATTCCGACAACAAACCCGACTCTGCCGTGATGTCATTACGCGAGTTTATTCAATATGAACCGGGTAATTTGTACGGTCGGGTGATGCTTTCTAATAGTTTTGTGGCTCTTAAAATGATGGATTCTTCCAAGAAAACACTTCTCGAGGCATACGAAATTGGCAAGCAAAATCCCGGCACCAACAAGCGTGACATAGAAAATGTCATTGGTGAGCTGTGCAGAATCTACCTCGATGCAAAAGATTATACCAACCTTCTGAAATATTCAAAATCATGGTCAGAAATAAATGCTGAATCAACGACAGCATATATCTATACCGCAGTAGCATATCAAGGTATGCAAGACAAAGAAAATGCCTGTAAAAACTACCGCGAAGTGCTCAAACGGGACAAAGAAAACAAAGTCGCCAAGCAAAATATGAAAGCACTCGGCTGCTAAATCTAATTATTTACCTTCAATGGAATTCCACATGTTCAAAAAACTCTCACTCCTGCTGATCCTGCTCGGAATGTCACTCCCGGCAGCAGCACAAGTCGGTGTCACTGCACTGATTAAAACGACTCTTATAAACGCGAAAACAAATGCACCGCTGCAAACGAAGTATGAGATTATTTCAGGCGGAAAACTAGGATTAGCTTCAAAGATTACAGGTAAATCAAACAGTGAAGGGAAGTTCGAAAATATCTTCAAACCCGGTGAAACATACACCGTCTATTGCAAGCTGACCGATGGCGTCGCCGCACCTTTTTCTTTCTCCGTACCGGCAAGTACCGAATATTTTGAAATCGGACAAACACTCCCGATTAAAATACTCAAGCCCGGTGATGCAATCGGCGAATGGACGCTGTTCGGTACCGGAAAGTCAACACTTGTATCCGAAAGCGAACTCGAAGGAATACTAGCATTCGTGCGCGGCAACAGAGGACTTTCGGTGACAATCAACGTCAGCGGTGATGTCGTCGTTGCAGCTGCAAAAGGCAAGCCCGCAAAGAAACCCAAGCCGTCAAAGAAATCCAAGAATCCCGCCCCGGTAGCACCCGTAACCGATATTCGCACAGATAGAATTAACGCAATTACCGCCTATTGCACACAGCAAGCTACACCGGAAATGCTCAAACGCATTACCATACAAGCAGCGCCTACAGCGCCAACCGGTAAAATTGATGTGTCTGTCATCGTGAAAGATTTTAAAAATTACGGCATGGATTAATCTCCACACCGCAGAACCTCCAATACAGAAAGCCCGCCCGACTCTCGTCCGGCGGGCTTTCTTTGTATTGTGGTTCTACGACAATTGTTGTGGAGGCGTGCGCGTGACCTTGGTAGGTCACAAACCTTTGCTTATCACAATTATGATCAGCTCAATGTACGACAGGTGGCACATACTGTTCTACTGAGACCGGAAGGTCTGTCTTCTTGAGGGATTCCGCATAAAATATCCGTGGAGAATTTCAAGAGTTCAAAAGCCCCGGAAGGGCGAAATATCAATAGAAAATACGCCCAAACACTCCAATAAGCTCCATCGGAGCGAAATAATGCGAGAGTCTGACTTTTTAATGTCGCTCCGATGGAGCTTTATACTTGTGTTTGGTACAATTTATAGTAAGATTTCGCTCCGATGAAGCCGAAAACAAGGATAATTATTTTGATGCGGATACCTTGTATCTTTTTTACTACAGCGTAGTTCATAAGTGCTTTTTTGGGGTTATTGTATATATGCACAGTGTGGGCAAGTGCGTAAGGCAAGTAGTATCGTAGAATCATACACGCAACAAAAAAAGGCGTTCCATAGGGAACGCCTTTTTTAAACGAACGTATATCTCTTAGATTATCTTCCCACCAATGCATGCCTGAGCGATAAAGCGCCGACGGTGCCGAAGCCTGCGAGGAACATCAACTGAAAGGGAATTGCCGAGATTTCAAGGTAATAAATCGAGGTGATGATACCAAAGATAAAGTACAGTGTAAACAAAAGCTCGATAATCACCGCGCCGCCAATTTTACGCTGTACGTATTTTTTCTTTTGCCATGAATCGCCACTCTCGACGATACGATACTTCGGCGTACGCTTGAATTCTGACTTTTTACCGAATAATGCTTCAAACACTGCTTTCGTATTATTCACTGCAAATCCCATACTACCTGCCATAAACACAGGGAAAAGCATCAGACGGCGACGCCAGTCAAGATGAATCGCACGCTGCGCATACAGATAAAACAAAAACGTACTAATCGACGCAAGCACGAATATCGACATGAGAGTAAAGTACTTATCAAATCCGCCGACCTCATTTTTGATAATCACGAGCGGAATGTTCAGCATCGCTACCAGCAAAATAAACGGGAAGACGATATTACTCGTAAGATGCACCGTACACTCAAGCTTTACTTTGAGCGACAATTTCGACTTCCATACATTCGGGAGGAGCTTTTTGGCTGTTTCGACAGCACCTTTGGTCCAGCGGAACTGCTGAGTCTTGAGTGCGTTGA
This sequence comes from Bacteroidota bacterium, assembly GCA_052035765.1. Taxonomy (GTDB): domain Bacteria; phylum Bacteroidota; class Ignavibacteria; order Kapaibacteriales; family UBA961; genus JADJXV01. The sequence goes on along the minus strand of JBPOHH010000453.1, from coordinate 2,332 downwards.
TATCGGCAGGGAGTTCGGCAGGAGACGTAACATCATTCAAAAACACGAATCTCCATCCGCGAAGCTGCGCCCTGTAGCTGAGATCCAAATCTTCTGCGAGGGTATCGGCATGCCAGTTACCGGCATCGACGATACAGGACTTGCGCCATATTCCTGCAGTGCCATTGAAATTAATAAAAAATCCGGCTTTGTTGCGTACCTGCTGCTCGATTACAAAGTGACCATCGAGAGCAAGCGCCTGAGCGCGGGTGAGGAACGAATACTCTTCGTTCAAATGTTCCCATCGCGTTTGCACCATTCCCACTTCCGTTGACTGAAAGTGCGGAATCGTTTTTTGCAAAAAGTCGGTGTTCGGCACAAAGTCCGCATCAAAAATTGCCACAAACTCACCTTTGGCTTTTTCGAGTCCGGCTTTGAGAGCGCCGGCTTTGTAGCCACTTCGGTCAATTCGGTGGATATGAGTGATATCGAACCCCGCATCGACAAATTCTTTCACCAAACGGCGGGACACCTCTACCGTTTCATCGGTAGAATCATCGAGAAGTTGTATCTCTAATTTCTCCTTCGGGTAATCAATTTCGCAGACTGCACGGACAAGACGCTCAATCACATACACCTCGTTGAACACGGGGAGCTGTATAGTTACCAGCGGAAAGTCACTCACGATTGGCGGAGCAGAATGGATGATCTTGGAGGTCTTGTGGTAATAATAAATCATTACCAAGCCATGAAGCCCGAAGGCGAAGAGGATACTGAGAGAGAGGAAATAAATAAGAAGTATAGAACTTTCCATACGTTAAACGTTAGCCCCTCGTGAATTGTATAAAATAATAAAAAATAATGAATTACCTGTGTTTACCAGCCCGAAACAACCGCCGTCAAAAGATCATCACTGAGCTGTTTTAATGCTTTTGTTATCCCGGCATCCCGCCCGACTTGCCCCTCGGCAATGGCATAAATCTGAAAATTCGAGAGTGTCTTCTTCCAAATCGATTTTTTCTTGATACCATCGAAATACTCGGCTTCCATCGTCACTGTGACCTTCCGCTCCCGCTCAAGCTCGCCTGTACTCACCGTCACGGTTGCATCACTAATGGTTGAAATTGCCGCTGTAAGCTTTGCATCTCCGCCGGTCTCGACAAGAGTAAAGGAATTGTCTTTTCGAAACCTGTCGATAATCTGTTCGGTCAGATATTCTCTAAACCGCGGATTACCAAAACCACTATTATCACCTGCCTGAGATATCGATAATGTCTTCAAATGCGGTGGTATTGTCCCCCCCGTAAAAGAATAACAGCCCGACAGAATCTGGGCTGTTATTAAAATGCAAATTACGGAAAGTCCGCGAAATTCTCGATTACTTAAAAATGAGAAGAAATTAACCGTGCGCAATGTTGTTCGTATCATACTGTAATTCCTACTACATAAGGATTCGAAATACGCTCTTCGCCAATTGTCGAACATTCCCCGTGCCCGGCAAAAAACAACATTCTGTCGGGTAATGTCAGTAGCTCACGACCAATCGACGCCAGCAATGTTTCCGTATCACCACCCGGTAAATCCGTACGCCCTACACTGCCGGAGAATAATGTATCACCAACAATAGCAAGCGAATACTCATGGCAAATAAAACATACGCCACCCTCGGTATGACCCGGCGTGTGACGCACTTCAAATTTCCAATCTCCGCATTCAACCCAATTGCCATGTTCGAAATATCCGCCCGCTTCGACTCCTTCTATCGTAAAAGGAAGCTGCCACACCGTATGCTTATTCGGCTCGGCTAAGCGGTATTCATCGGCTTTATGAATAATAATAGGTGCTGATGTTGCCTTCGTGAGCGTCGCCGCATCAGCAGTATGATCCCAATGCGAATGCGTAAGCCATATTGCCTGAATGCTCACCCCTACTTCATTCGCCTTGTCGAGAAAAAAGTCGGTCGAGTTCTGGGGAACATCGATGACGACCGCAGTTTTCGCCTGTGTGTCACAACATAAATATCCCCACGTTGCGGCGATTCCCGCTTCGATTGCGTAGAGCGAAAGATGCGGTGCCGATGGGAGTGTATATTCAATAACATTCATAGTAAATAAGGAAGTACAGAGGATGTTGGGAGAATGGTGTCTAATTACTCAAACATCGTGATAATAGTCTTCAGCGCTTTGGCAAGCACATCAATCTCAGATGGAGTATTGTAAAAGGAAATCGAAGCGCGGGTGGTCGCCGGCACACCAAAACGCTTCATTGTCGGCTGCGTGCAATGATGTCCTGCGCGAACGGCAATTCCCTCCCGATCGAGCAGTGTGCCTATATCATGCGGGTGAATACCGTC
>JBPOHH010000175.1:0-4689 GCA_052035765.1 Bacteroidota bacterium | reverse complement strand
TGATGAATATGAAACTGCGCCAACCAACACCGGATTATGGAGCTTAGATGCAAATACCGGTGATTTGAAATTACTCGATCATGCCCCGAGCGGCGCATTTTACCCGTCGATTGATAGTTATGGCAGAGTCATTTTCGACCGCTGGGATCACCTGCAGCGCGATCAACAGGCGGATGCGGATAATGATGCCATGAAAAATGCGCAATCACTTCCTAATGGTATGTTTAATTACACCGACGAAACAGCAGCAGCGCAACCCATTTTCAATCAACGAACTGAGATTTTCCCGGAACCACGTTCAGCAATCAGTGACACCATTCAATCGATGATTACTAGTGTTCAGGGATTTACGTTTAATTTTTTCACAGCTTGGCAAATCAATGAAGACGGCAGTGAAGCAGAGACGATGAATCATGTCGGACGACACGACTTTCAGGCCTATATTAATCATAGCTATACAGCAGACAACAATCTCAAGACCTTCAATCCGAATTTCTCACCGAATGGTCCACGCAGCATGATGAACCTTCGTGAAGATCCTACTACACCCGGCACGTATTACTTCATCGACGGTTCGGAATTCGCGTGCGACCGTTCGGGTCAGGTTCGGAAATTCACAGCCGCACCCACACTCGACACCCGACAAATGGTCTTTTCACCCGTCACGCACAATGAAACGTATGGATTTATTAATGACAACGATATTGCAACTGCCCGACATACCGGACATTACCGCAGTCCGCTGCCGATGAGCGATGGGAATCTTATCGTCGTCCATACATCAGAATCACGCATCGAACGCAATGACAGCACGGCCGCAAATCCCAAAATCCGCTATGATTTCAGATTGAAATCTATGCGCCCATACTTGGGTCTGTATGCAGCAGACCAGGCACTCACAGCAGGAATATCCAAGAATATTCAGTATTGGTCGCCGAGTCAAAATGCGCTGGTGAAATATAATGGCGTTTTATGGGAACTCGACCCGGTTGAAGTGATGGCACGTCCGATACCGGCAATGAAAGTAGCCAAGCTGCCAGCTATCGAACAGTCTGTATTTTCGGAAGAAAATGTCAATGAAGCGGAATTTCGGAAGTATCTTCAATCCAATAATGTGGGAGTAATTGTCAGCCGGGACGTGACACATCGGAATTCTGATGACAAGCAGCAGCCCTATTTTCTGAAAGTAGCCGGCACGAATCATCAAAGCCCCACTCCGGTCGGGAAAGTCTATGATATTTCGTATCTTCAAATGTTACAAGCAGATCAAGTGCGCGGACGCGGTATGCGCACTGCGAATTCTACACCATCGCCGGGCAGACGTGTTCTGGCACAACCAATGACCGGCGTCAAAGTAGCCAAGCCATTCTCTCCAAGTACTACCCCCGGCGCTGCGACTATTGAAAATGACGGTTCAGTCGCTTCGTATGTCCCTGCAAGTCGTGCAATGACATGGCATTTAACAGACATACACGGGAAAAGTATCGTAAAAGAACGCTATTGGGTGACGATGCAAAAAGGCGAAATCCGTGTATGTGCCTCCTGTCATGGATCGAATGAAAATGCTACTCTTCCTACGCAACTTGTTCCTCAAAACAAACCGGAAGCACTTCGCACTCTTTTGCGTCACTGGCGTGATAGCGTGGTGAATGTTGCTCCTACTGCTCCCTCGCTGATTTCTCCCGTTAATAATGCCGGTAATGTGCAGCTCCTACCCTCTCTGCATTGGAGCAGAAGCTCAGCGGCTGTTTCGTACAAACTGGAAGTCGCGACCGATTATTCGTTTACAAGCATTGCCTATCAGAATGCAACTGTGACCGATACCACTCAAATTGTACCCGGGCTTGCACTTTCGACGCATTACTTCTGGAGAGTCTCAGCGCAGAATTCCAAAGGAAGTGCGACGTCACCGATTTATCGTTTTGTGACTAGCGGCGCGATGCCATCAGTGCCGACGCTAAATTCTCCAGCCGACGCTTCTACGATGGTATCGCTCGCGCCTACGCTTACGTGGTCATTTGCACTTTCAGCCCTGACGTATGAATTGCAGGTGGCTACCAATCCATCATTCGCTGCTCCAATGATTAATATTGTTACTATTGGTACAACGAATAAGCCGATATCCGGTCTTGTCAATGGAACGCAGTATTATTGGAGAGTTCGCAGTACGAATACCTTCGGAAGCAGCGCTTGGTCAACGGTGTGGAGTTTTACAACTCTGCCTATACAAGCGCCTGATGCACCTACACTTACCGCGCCTAATGATAACGCAAATTCTATTGCTACCAATCCGACCTTGATTTGGAATACATCCTTCGGAGCTGCGACGTATAGTGTGCAAATTTCGACTCTACAGGATTTCTCAACGACGGTGTATCAACAAACAGGTATTTCAGGTACTCAAAAGTCAGTCTCAGGTCTTGCTGTAAATACTCACTATTATTGGAGAGTAGCTGCTACAAATTCAGGTGGTACGAGTGCTTGGTCAAGTGTGTGGAATTTTACCACATCCAATAATGGGAATAACAATCCTCCGGCGACACCGACGCTTTGGACTCCGGTCAACAATCAAACGAATACACTGCTGAACAGATATTTCAGGTGTACGAAAGCAGCGGGCGCTGTGACGTATGGCATGCAAGTGTCGAAGAATTCAAATTTTACGAATCTCGTCGTTGATGTGACCGGCTTGCAGGATACGATTAAATTCGTTTATAATCTCAGTCCCTACACAACATACTACTGGCGAATGAACGCTACAAATGCTTATGGAACAAGTAGTTGGTCGCAAACCTTTAATTGTACTACCGGCATGACGACCGGGGATTTCCCGCCGGAGATTCCGGTGCTGAAGACACCGGTTAACAATCAAACGAATACGCTCCTGAATCGTAATTTTAGATGTGCAAAAGCAGTAGGAGCTACGACCTACGGACTCCAAATATCGACAAGTCCTGACTTCAGCAATTACTTTTTGAATGTCTCTAACCTGTCAGATACTCTTTATTTTGTCCAAAATCTAGACCCTTATACCACCTACTACTGGCGTATGAATGCGACCAATAATCGTGGTACAAGTGACTGGTCGTCGGTCTTTACCTGTACGACAGGCAATGCACCGATTGCGCCTCCTCTTGATGTACATGAGTACGAACCTGAATCAATTTCTCAGCCGGCAGTCAATCCAAATCCGATCGAAAATCTAGCGTATGTGACATTTGATAACAGTAAAAATCAACACATAAAAATTACCGTGAAAAATTCATTGGGAATGGAAATTGAGACTCTCTTTGACGGCGAAATTTCAGCCGGTCAGCATCAAATTCCATGGAAAACCGACCAAATTTCATCAGGAATGTATGTAGTACAAATAAATTTTTCATTAGGGTTACGGTCGATACCGGTGATACTGTCTAAATAACAAGCACTATTCTATCATTATTAATCTCCATGTAGTTACAAGCTGCATGGAGATTTTTTATTTGTAATTTCAGAACGTAGTATTTTGTTCGTGGAGTTTCAACATTTTCAAAAAAATTGAAAAAAGTGGTGTAACAAGTAAAAGTTTTCAAAGTTAGTGTTGGCGAATCGGAAATGCATTCCCAACAAAATTCTCAACAATAGTTTTTATATTTTTTATCTTGGAGATTACTATGAAACGCACATTGAAAATCGCCTTTATGACCGTCGCTACGACCGTCGTATTATTTACTATCGGATGTTCAAATAATGACAACAGCCCACTTTCTTCATCAGAAAGCACGGATGCTTTATCAACACTTTTGACAAACAGCTCAACAGATTTAACACCGGTTTGCCCGGATGGTGATTTCCCGAATGATGATGGAGTTACACCCTACGGTTCACCAATGGGTGGTGACCGCAGAGGTCCAAAAGGCGGCGGACCAAAAGGTGGCGGGCATGGTATGGCAGATTCCAGCAAATTTGGACAATTAGGCAGAATTCTTCCTTGCCTAACGTTGACAGCCGATCAATTAACTCAGCTCAGATCACTCATGGAAGCGCACAGAACATCGGTTCATCAAATCATGGATGATACCCGCACAGCAGAGCAGCCATTCCGCCAAGCAGCAGACGAACAAGTAAAAGCTATCAAAGCTGAAGTACTTGCCGGTACAATGACCCGTGATTCAGCCCGCACGGCAATCTTGGCAATCCGCACACAACTTATAGCAGATACTAAGCCATTACGTGATGCGGCTCGTGTTCAAATTGAAGATTTACAAAATGCACTTCTAACACAAATCCGCGCTATTCTCACAGCAGAACAACAAGCAATATGGGATGCATGGATGACAAGCGGTACCGTTCCTTGCACACCGCCACGCCACGGCAAAGGTCACAGATAATAGAATAACAGATAATTTAAAAGCCGTTGAATTCACCTTCAACGGCTTTTTTTATGTTCTCGTGTCACTTCTCTGTCGTGTTTTTCCCTATTTTTGTACTCAATTACATTCAATTTCCTACCTCTATTCCGAGATACTTCATGATTACGTACGCTTCTTCCGGAGTGAATATTGCTGCCGGCGACGAAACTGTTTCCCGTATTAAGCCCCTTGTTCGATCTACATTTACACCTGCAGTCATGACCGACATCGGATTATTTGGCGGACTCTATGACGCCCGTTTCCCGGACTACGAGCACCCAATCTTAGTATCAAGCAC
>JBPOHH010000614.1:0-4793 GCA_052035765.1 Bacteroidota bacterium | reverse complement strand
GTTTATGAAACATTCGCATAATTTTAAGATGCAAATTACGAAAACCTGCAAAGGTAATCAAACTTGAGACCCCATTTGTTTTCCCTTTGCTGCATTCCGAGCGTCGCCTGCGGTCACCCGTTGCCGTCCGGACAATTCTTTTGTAGAGACGCAAAATATTGCGTCTCTACGGGAATACCCGTCCGTGCGGTTGTTGTAATCACCACCCATCACCATATATCACATTTGTAGAGACGCAAAATTTTGCGTCTCTACGGGAATACCCATCCGTTCTGTTGTTGTTATCACCACCCATCACCATATATCACATTTGTATAGACGCAAAATTTTGCGTCTATACGGGAATATCCGTCCGTGCGGTTGATAGAATCGCCCATCAACACATACAGCAGTAACGTACTGCACGATATCCACATTCGCCGTTTGAAACAGTGAAGCTATAGCATATTGATGAGATTTTGTAAATTGTAATTGGTATAGGAAGTAACCACATATCCGAAGAACGGATGAGCAGTACGTTTTATAGATTCGTGTTGACGGTCAGTAGCAACAACTACCCGGTCTTGAATTAGAAAAAATCTTTTTAATTTATCTTGAGCTTTATGAAAAATAAAACTATTACATTCGCTTGTAAGGCAATCACAAATACTAATACATTCTTACTTTTTATAATACTTGAAGGTTTATTTTTAGTATCAAGAGTGGCAGAAGGAATGGAGCAAGATATCATTTACTCATTTCAAATGTGGTTGGTTTATTGCTTATTTACTATGTATTATATTGCTCTTGGTAGTAAGGCGGAATTTGAATCATCCAGAGGAAGAAATCCAATATTTAATTTAATTTTTATATCATTATATAGCATACTATTAACCTACATGAGCGTTAAGCATAAAGTCTCTGCATGGGAAGTAATAACGATGGTTGTGGGTAATTCATATTGCTTATACTTTACAGTAAGATGTTTACGTGACATCGGTAGGTTTGTCGTTTCAATTGAGAAAAACCGAGCTGTAAATTTAGGAGAATATTTAGGGATATCACTTGCCCTCTTACTTTATATTTTTGGTATTCCTGTAGTACATACGAGAATACAACGAGTTCTAAATAGATGATCCCGTCCGTCTAGTTATATCAACCGAACATCAACCCTTGCCGCTGAAAGGTACTGCTCATCCATAATGTGTGTAAGTACGACCAAATAAACGTTCGACCTCTCTGAGGTCGTGAAATCTGTTGGCTGCACCTTGCTATAAACGTTCGACCTCTCTGAGGTCGTGAAATTTATGTGTTGCGCTTTTCTATAAACATTCGACCTCTCTGTGGTCGTAGTATTTCCCGCCTAGGAAGTTGTTAGAATTGGTCGGACTGAAAATCGAAAACCAACTTCGGCTCAGACCGCGCATAGGTATAACAAATCGATGTATAGAGCGCGGTACAGACCGAGACACATACAAAGATTATTATTCGTAATGCCCTTTAGCCGAAAGGACAAAAACAATAGTATCGGTAACTTCATAAACGAGGCGGTGTTCGCGGTTTATTCTGCGAGACCATAAGCCTGCAAGGGAGTGTTTGAGTGGTTCGGGCTTTCCTGTTCCGGTAAACGGATGTTCGACGAGCTCTTCTAAAAGAGTTAGTAGCTTATTGAGGATTGCTTTATTGCCCGATTTTTTGTGGGAATCAATATCTTCGAGGGCGATCTCGGTAAAGTCTAATTGATATGCCATTCTATATGCCCAAGAATGCAGAAAGGTTTTCTTTTTGTATTCGAGTTACTACACCGTTTTTTGCTTGCTCTCTACTGTTCACTATTTTTTTGACAAAGTCAGGATTGTAGTCTTCGTCCTTGGCAACCTCGTATTTGATGTTGAGAGCGTTCATAAATGATTCCAAGGCGTGTACCTGCTCGGTGGTAGTGGGGTGTGCGATGAATATATCTTGTGTTTTCATACTGCTAAAATTGTTTATTGAATGTACAGTGTTAGGAATTGAATACAACAGGGGCGTTTCCCTCAGGTGTATCATTGTATCTCCATTATTCGATGCAAAAATAGCGATGCATCTGATTCTGTGCAATACATGATCGATAGGCAACAATTATCTACGACCAAATAGGTAAACTCACCCAAGACATGAAAGCAGGAATCACCAGCACAAAGAATGGAACGGCGCAGGGAAAGTCACGAATGTAGTAAAAGGAACAACATCCACCATTCCATTTCCTGTCCGTATGGTCTTTGCAATCTCCCGTCAATACTTACATCTGAAACGTACAGCACGATACCCGCATTTGCCGTTTGAAACTGTGAAGCTATCGCATATTGATGAGATTTTGTAAATTGTAGGTGGTATAGGAAATTATACACCTATCCACAGTACGGATGCGCAGGACGTTTCATAGGCAAGTGGCGAGGGTCTGTTGGAAACATCGGACCAAACAGAAACCTACGTAGAGACGCAATATTTTGCGTCTCTACACGATGCGTTTCAGCCGTAGCGAATTACTAATCACACTCACCGAACTCATCGCCATCGCCGCCGCAGCAATCATTGGATTGAGATATCCAAGCGCTGCAAGCGGTATCCCGATACTATTAAAAATAAACGCCCAAAAGAGATTCTGACGAATCGTGCGCATCGTTTTTTGGGAGAGGAGTATCGCGCGGGCTACGTCGCGAATATCATTTTTCATGAGAGTGATGTCGGCCGTTTCAATAGCCGCGTCCGAACCGCTCCTCATCGCAATTCCGACATCCGCTTGGGCGAGCGCAGGAGTATCATTGATACCGTCACCAATCATCGCTACGGATGTTCCTCCTGCCTGCAACTGCTGTATTCTCGATGCTTTATCTCCGGGTAATACTTCGGCAATCACCGTCGTAATTCCCACCTGATGCGCAATTGCCTCCGCTGTCGCACGCTTGTCTCCGGTGAGCATAATTGTTTCAATCCCAAGTGCGTGAAGCTGGGCAATTCCTTCGCGAGCAGTGGGGGAGATTGTGTCGCCAATTCCAAAGATTCCCTTAACCGTAGAATTCACCGCAACAAAGACAGGAGTGAGTCCATCCTGAGCATACTTGTCAGCAAGTTCGGAAAATTTCCCGAGAGTGACTGAACGTTCATTCATCGCCGAAGTATTCCCAATCACAACTTCATTTGTTCCAAACTTTCCCTGCACTCCCATACCGGTGAGCGAGAGAAAACTCCCTTTCTCAAACGGCTGAGGTTGCTTGGCAATATTCAAAAAATCAAAGACTTGCGGTGGAGCAGAATGCGTGGCATACTCCACAATCGCGCGGGCGAGTGGATGTTCGGACTTGTTCTCTAATTCTGCGCAGTACGTCAGGAGTTCACTCACATCAGCACTCGGATCACATTCCCATTCCTGCACGTTGGGTTTGCCGAGGGTAATCGTTCCTGTTTTATCGAAGACGACGGTACGAATCTTCTCCGCACGCTCTAGACTATCGGCATTTTTGATGAGAATTCCACGTTCGGCACCGATACCCGAACCCACAATAATCGCCGTTGGAGTGGCGAGTCCGAGAGCGCATGGGCAAGCGATAATAAGCACGGCGATGGAGTGCATGAGTGCTGTTGGGAATTCAATACTCAACCCAAAATAGGAGATTGCAAAAGTTAGAATTGCAATCGCAATTACCGTAGGAGCAAAGATATACGCAATTTTATCGGCTAGGAGTTGGATAGGAGGTTTTGACCCCTGCGCAGACTCCACAAGCGAGGCAATTCGCGCAAGAACGGTATGCGAGCCAACAGCAGTAGCCCGAAATTCTATACTTCCCGTCGTATTCAGCGTGCCGCCATAGACGCTATCATTCACACTTTTTTCGACCGGAATACTCTCGCCCGTGAGCATTGATTCGTTGACCGCTGTCGCGCCGCTGATGATTTCTCCGTCGGTCGGGATGATTTCTCCCGGACGAACGATGAGGATGTCATTGATCTGAATTGATGCAGCAGGTGTTTCGGTTAAAACGCCATTTTTCATCACATTCGCTGTCTTGGGTTGGAGGTTGAGCAAGTGACGAAGCGCCGATGTGGTTTTATTCTTCGCCCGTGCTTCGAGGTAGCGTCCCACCAAAATCAACGTGATAATCGTACCTGTCGTATCAAAATACAAGTGGTCGTGAATGTGCGTAATTCCAAGTAGAGAAGGGAAATACAGAGCAGTAGTACTGTAGATGTACGCCGCGCCAGTTCCCACGGCAACAAGCGTATTCATATCCGCAGAAAAGTGCAGAAGGCCTTTCCACGCGGCGATAAAAAAACGTTTCCCGGAGAAGAAGAGGAGAATTGAAGTAGCTATAAATAATCCATGATACACCATCGACACAACAGAAGAAGGCAATTCCATGAACCAATCGGTCATCGTCAGCATGCTTACCGCCATCACCGGTACGGCGAGAATGGCAGCCAGGCGGAGTTCAGTCTGAAGCTTTTTAAAATGCACGTTTGTATGGTCTTCGGCGGTGGCAGGTGCGGATTGACCTACGGGAACATCTTTCGGAAGGATTAACGTATATCCTGCTGCATCAACCAATTCAGCAGCTTGCGCCAAGCTGATACGATCAGGATGAAAGGTGAGATTGACTTTTTCGGTCGCAAGATTCACGAGCGCAGAGTCAACGCCATCGGCTTTCAGCAGTACTTTCTCGACGCGGGCGACGCAGCTTGCACAGGTCATGCCCTCGACCGGGAGGATAATTGTTTGAGAGGATGTGGACATAACAGTAGTAAATTGTCAATATCAAACGAATAAAAGAGTTATG
>JBPOHH010000511.1:0-2031 GCA_052035765.1 Bacteroidota bacterium | reverse complement strand
GAACTCTATCTCTTAGGAAAAACATCGCTCAATGGGTGGGAAATTAAGATTCTTCCGATTTAAGAGTGTACCTTCTATAGTTTAATAATCCATATTTTTTCTACATTTCCATGAAATACATCTTCTTAGCTACGATTGCGCTTCTCAGCATTTTCTCGAATTATGTCTCATCCAACGGGCAGACTACTCCCCTCTCACTTCGTTCCATTCCCGATTGCGCTTCCATCCGCATAATTAAGTATTCTCCGAGTGGAAAATACATTTTTATACGCGATGAAAAAAGACAAGCATTTTTGATAACGAAGAACGGCGATCTCGTGCAACGGTGGGTGTATAAAGAGTCCAATTACGATTCTGTCTGGAATAAGCAAATTGAAAATCAAGTACAAATCTTAAAACTTAATTGGTCATTAGAGCGCCAGCTTGAATTCGCCAAGAAGCTGCCCGATGAATATGCAAAACGGTATTTGGCGAATGTTAAAGCATATAAATACCCGGTTGTCATTCCACCTAACGGACTCATTATAGGAGATGATACTGTTTCACTCCCTCAAAATAAAGACAGAGAAAAAATTCTCCCTCAGTACTTTGATAATGGATATTTCGCCAATGATTCTTTGCTCTTTATTAATGCCACCATCTCGACACTATCACTTGATACCTTCAAATTACAATCTACCACGACACCATCTATGCAAAATATTAAGTCAATGTCTATACTTGAATATTCTATTCCGGACAAAAAAGAAAATTTTACTGTTCTCAAAGCTAATTTCGATAAAAATACTTACCCTACAGAATGCTGGACTACCTTTGCTGCTAAGGATTCAAGCTGCAAAGATTTTTTGTTTCAGTTTTCGTTTGATACCTATCCAAACGATGAAGACTTCATCAAACGTTCTGATTTTCAAGCGCTTGGTTCAGTTGGGCTTTATAATCGAACGTCATTGGAATTAGTACGAACGTACGGTATTATCCCTGAAAGTTATCGTATTCCTGATATTTTCAACTATGCATCTACCGAATTGTACGCCGTACCCAAGAGCAACGATACGCTCAACATAGTCTATGCTATATGGGATAGTGTACAAGTATGTGTCGGCTCCCAAATCACCACCTATCCTTTACATATTTTCCCCAATAATGACCTTATGTTTTATGGAGTTAAGGGCAAGATGGAAGGATTCTCAAAAGTGTACTCCCGAAAGAATTTCTTTATCCTTCAAGCCGAGCAAACACGTACCAATTCCATGGTGATCGTTATTTATCAAAAAGATGACCATAATAAATGGTCATGGTTAGTCCGTGAGTATGACAATAACTGGAACATTCTCAAAGAGAAAAGAATAGAAGAATCTATCGGCGGGAATAAGATCTATTACACCGGCTATAAAGTACTTGATAATACAATCTGTTATGTGACAATGGATACGAATAAAACATGGCAATTACACTATATTCCGTTTTGAGGAAGTAGTATAAGAATTGTTCGTTTTCTTATCATCGGTCTTTTATTCTTTTTTCCCGTCCTGGCGGTTGTTTCCAACTGCCCGTCAACATCTACCGCTGAAACGTATTACATCATAAGCATAGCCGCCGTTTTATGTGGTGATAGTACCCCATCGTGCGGAGAGTATATTCGTCTGTAGGTACCTTAAAAATCGAAATTCTCTGACAATTGTTGTGGTTGAATTGCTACCAACTCATCGTCCTCCTCAATCGCGTTAGCGATGACATATCGGTAGAGAATAAGGACGCATGCACGAGTAAGTCCCGTAGGGACAGAACCTTATAGAATTGACATGTCGTCCCTACGGGACTTTGGGGCATATCAGAATCTCGTTTTCTACCGATATACCGTCCCTACGGGACTATGGCACCATACGATTTTTGGCATTCATCACTCCGTACCACAAAAATTGTCAGAGAACCAAAATCGATTACGTATCCGCAGTACCGGCAAGCAGTACATTTCATCGGTAGATGTTGACGGGCAGGTATAATAGCTGCCCGGATGAAAAAAAACCATAG
>JBPOHH010000494.1:0-1938 GCA_052035765.1 Bacteroidota bacterium | reverse complement strand
CAAACAAAAAACGCAACTACTTGTTTGTATAAATAGTTGCGTGATGCTTTGCGGTCTCGAGAGGACTCGAACCTCCGACACCCAGTTTAGGAAACTGGTGTTCTGTCCAGCTGAACTACGAGACCCGGTTTAGTTGATAGTTTCATTGCCCGTGAGCATCATTTGCCCGCCGGGTGAGGGAAGTGTCTGATTTGACGAGGTCAGGATCATCATGGCAATTAACTGCTTGAGTGTGCTGCCGGATATCTTCTGAACGCCGGAAATCATAATACGTGTGATGATTTCCTCGATGAATTCATTGGAAAGAAAGCCAAGTGCATGAAACTCGACGAGATCGCCCCATGCCTCTTTCGAAAATGCCTCCCGCTCCGCCTGATGAAGTATCCTGAAGGACTGCTTCTCGGTATTGACAATATCTGTCAATGCAGTCACACCTTGCGCGAATCGGTCGAGAAGCCAGCTGTAGGCAGTAGAAATCTCGGCAGAGGTGTAGCCACGTTTGACGATTTCGTCTAAGTTGATAGATTGCAACGAATTGTCACGCCGTAGCTGCGCTAGGATTAATGCAATGATTTCGATGATACGTTCGTGCATACTATTTATAAATTGTTGGACTTGTACCCGATTGCTTATCGTAAAGAATTCACATACTTCGTTTCTAACTCACTCATCGCCGTTCTCTTCTCCGACGTATCGTCATCATACCCTGCTAAATGTAATGCTCCATGAGCCGATAGGCGTAAAAGTTCATTGGTCAGCGTTACCTTATACTCCTTTGCCTGCATGCCTGCCGTGTCTGCACTGATATAAATTTCACCTTCGAGCGGCTCATCCTCGATAGGAAACGTAATGACATCCGTCGGGTAATCGTGTTGCAAAAATTCGCGGTTGATTCGGTGAATCTCTTCGTCCGAAACGAGAATTACTCTAATATCAGCTTCCATGATGCCTTCACCTGTGCAGACTGCCGAGACAACCGACTCGACAGCCGAACGTGGAACGCGGGCTAACGATGATTCATTATAGACAGTTACTGTAATCATCAGGGGAGTATCGTCTCAGTAAGGGAAAGCTGCATCGCCGACATCAAAATCGCCGGATCCAATTCCGAAAAATCAGCCGTCAGAATTTCACGACGAATCGGTGAGAACATCGAGCATGTGCATTCGCGTCCAATCACCATACACGAAAGCTTGTCAGTCGTGGCACTTACAAAAATCACTTCATCCGGCTCGAATATGATAAACCCTGTACAATCATGGAGTTCGAAATAGCCGTGCTTGGTCTGTACGACCACAAGCGAACCTTTTTTATGTTTCCCAAATTTCACGTCGTTGTGAAGGGTCACCGTTTGCTGCTGACGGGTCGATGCATTCTGAATATGCCACATCCATTGACCGTCAGATTCGGTTGGCTTCGAACCAAAAATCTGCGAAATTTGTTTGATATCTGCCATTTGAAAAGAAAATTTCATCGTTCTTTTGTTAATGTTCATGCAATACGAAGGTTCTTTTATAAAGCAAAAATACGATAAACTTTGATTTTTCAGTACGATAAAATTCACGCTCGTCCCGTGAAAATGCAATTCCTTGGTAATACTAAGGAATACTCTTCACCGGTGAACGAAATACGGAAGAATGACGACATCGCCGCCGAGGGAAAATTTGCAGAAATAGATTCCTTCCGGTAATGCCTGTACGTTGACCTGCCAGGTGTGACGTCCGGCTTCGACCGGTCCTGTATGAACATCCAAGATGTTCTGCCCGAGCAAGGATAGAATTTCGACAGTACATTCGCGTGCCCGTGATCCTTCGCTTTGGAGCGAGACCGAGAGATTGTCAGATACGGGATTAGGAGCGATAAATGCTGATAATTGATTAGAAAATATAGGTGTTTCGTCGATACCGGTCGTTATGGTGTCATTCGATAGTGCGCCAA
>JBPOHH010000216.1:0-4727 GCA_052035765.1 Bacteroidota bacterium | reverse complement strand
TGCAAATCGACCAAAAAATTCGGACATTCCTGCCACACCAAACACGAGGAAATGGGGTAATCTTAATGGAAACACCCGGCTTTTGCCGAATGCTTTTGCCGTGACATTGCCAATTTGCTCCCACGTGTAGAATTCATCACTGGAAATAAAATACGTCTCGCCAATCGTATTCGGTGACTCGGCTGCTTCGATAATTCCCCGCGAGAGGTCGAGTCCGTTGACCAAGCTGACGTGCTTTTCATCGAACCCTATATGCGGCACGAATCCACTCTTCACCGTTTTGAAAAAATCGAGAATCGCTGACTCACGCGGACCATACACAGCAGGCGGCCGCACAATCGTAATCGGCAATTTCCCGGCAAAATTATTGACTTCATCCTCGGCTGCTTTCTTGGAAATACCATAACTTGTGATTGGCGCTGATGGCGTGGTCTCATCGACAGGCGCATCGAGCGAAGTCGCAGGACGCACGGCAGCGAGCGAACTCACATGGAGAAAACGCTGGATATTCGGCGCGTATTTATAGGCGGCTTCGAGCATGTTTCGGGTGCCGTCGCGATTGCCGCGCATGAATTCATCGGCATTGCGGGCTGCGGTGAGGCCGGCGACATGAAAGACAATGTCCACATCTTCCATGGCTTTTTGGAGCGAGGCAGGATTGCTCAAGCCACCGTCGATTATTTCAATATTTTTACCCGAGAGCCAGCGTAAATTGCTCGTTTTCCGGGCAATTGCGCGTACATCGTAGCCACGAGCGAGTAAGAGATCCGCTACATGACTTCCGATAAAACCGGTTGCGCCGGTGATGAGAGCTTTCATTCATCGTCCTCAGGAATATAATCGATTAGTTTGCCGTCGGCATCAATGATCGAATAGCGCGGCGAAATATCCCCCCGCACGATCCGCTTGAGCTTTTTTTGTGAGAGTGTGCGCCGGAGCGAAGAAAGGCGCTCGAAGAAGTAAATTCCGTTCAAATGGTCAATTTCATGCTGCAGCACACGCGCGAAAATTCCATCCGCCTCAATCGTGTGCTCTTTCATATCTATATCAAAATACTTCACTTGCACTGCATCCGGACGCATGACTTTGTCTCTAAAATGCGGCAGCGAGAGGCAGCCCTCCTCAAAGTCGATTTCCTCATCCGAATAATACTGAATCACGGGATTAATGAGCGCAAGCGGCGCAGGCATGATGATATCATCGTCGTCCTCATCGCCTGCCTGCGAGACATCAATGACGGTCAGCGAAATCGACGCGCCGACCTGATTGGCAGCGAGTCCGATACCGTCGGCCTGATGCATCGTCTGAAACATACTATCGATGAACGTGCGGAGCTCGCCCGTCATTTCACGAATGGGTTCGGTTTTCTTTTTTAATACAGGATGATTATATAAATATATAGGAAGAATAGACATAGCGCATCGCACACGAATGATGATTCAAGGAAATTAGAAGAATTGCAGCGCGAAATTACGAAAAATAATCGGGGTGTGCGGTGTTCTGGATTTTCGGGATGGATTTTTGCATTGGCGAATCGTTTGCGCTGTTTAACCGCAAAGTATGCCGAGGTTTCGCAAAGGTCGCGGAGGGATCTGAGTGGTGCTGGTGATTTACCCTTTTACATTCGACTGTACTTTCAATCTTGGGCTCATTGTTTGATAACCTTAAATGATTTCATACTATTGCCTTGCACTCCTCTAAGAATATAGCTTCCTGAAGCCACATCGGATAGAGTAAAGTGTAATGGTTCTTGATGATAGATGCCGTCATAAAGAACAGCGCATGTATTACCTGCTACATCCACCAAATCAATCCGTAATTGCCCCGACTGAAATCCCGGATTTTGGAGCATAATTATACCCGTCGTTGGGTTAGGATATACCGTATTTTCATTGAGTGAACTCACTTCATCACGTACGGAGGTGTAATTCTTGATATTGAGATTGATGATTTCACCTCTATCATTATAGGCAACGATTGAATTATTGCTCTTGGTTATGGAGAAGCCGGTGACAGCTATTGGTGAAATCATTGAATCGAGTAGTGCAGAAGTGCGGATATCATATACATAGAACATTGTGCCAGAATAGCTTACTAACGCATCGTGATTTGAAGTAACATCCTCTAGTGCGCCACTTCTGATGCTGCGATTTTTTATCAATGAATCCTTATATACATCGAAGTAGGAATAATATCTATTACTTTTCAACAGAAGTATGCTATCCATATTCGTTGGAATTACTTTTTCTATGATACTTCCGGAATTGCCGGTACGAGTGTAATTTGAGTCCACTGATTCGTAATTTGAAATCAAATGTGATTCTACTCTTGTTGTTAAGTTAGTTTTTCGTAAGGCATTAAGACTCCAACTCGACACTAATTTTTGTTGCATTGAATCATACAAATATCGATAAGTAGCTGCTGCGCCATAGATGGAATAGAATACTATGCTATCGTGATAATGAAGGTAATCGGGTGCATAGAGATCATCAATCTGATTTTTATAGACTAGGGCATTACTTTTAACCTCCAATACCCCTAAATATCCGATTTTTTGGTAACTATCCCCAAGACTCCTTATATTTATTGATGTTCTCACATATAACTCATTCCGATGTGAGGCATAATCATAAAAATTATAACAACCATTAAAACCACCAGAAGAGATACTCCTGAAATTAAATGTATTAAATATGTCAATACTCCCTTGCCCAATTACTTTTTTAGAAGCAATATCAACGACATGAAGATATTGTTTGAGCGTATCATTATATGTTCCCTCAAAGAAAGCAAGTACGACCGTTTTACCGTCCTTTGAAAAATTAACAATATCCGGCCTTGGGCTAAAAACCACCGAATCGACGAGCTTCCCACTTCGAAAATCCCATATTCTCATCGTGTTATCATCATTATAGGTGTAGAGCAAGTCCCCACTTGGAGAAACCTGCAACGCTTGTAAGCCATCAACAACCATTTTCTGGTATTTATAGCCGGCGCGCTGTTCCCAACCGGATTCGTCAGCGCATACAGTAAAGTACGAACCAAGAGATACTACGCTCGATACTAATACCTGAAGAAAAAAACGTTTCATAGTAGTTTGGCGGTAGAATATACAGAATTTTTAGTGCAAGTTACGGGTTATTGCAATGCTATCATAGTTATTTAATTGGTAGTAACAAATTGATAGAGTTATCGTTCGCCTACCTCTTTATCAGAATTGCGTCAAGGAAATTTAGGTTCTCTGACAATTTTTGCGGAGGTGTGAAATTGGGGACCATAGTTGTGGTCGCTGTCATGCTGAAGGCCTAATTAAAACCTTAAAAAAAAACAAGTAATGACACAGCAAGTACTTGCTAAAGAGGATTTTCGCTATACGTAGCAGGAAGAATTCCTCCCACAGGGTTACACAGGGTATACTCACAGAGTCACACACAGCAGTATTCCGGTGTGAACTCTGTGAAAAACTCTGTGAAACTCTGTGGGAAACTCTTTCTACCACAACAAATGTAAACCATATAAAAACAACAGGTTGTAAAACTCTCATTAGTATTTTATGTCAGCATCTTCGCAAGCATTTGGCACGAGCACTACCGTACAGCCACGGAGATCCTGAAATAAATTCAGGATGACAGGCGGCAAAAGTCCTCGTGAGAGTATTATTTCAGATACACCACAAAAAATGTCAGTGAACCAATTAATATAGTCTCAGATTTACACATAGTCGCCTATTACGTTCGTATTGTTTTCACCGTCATCCGCTCCACAAGCGCGTGCCATGTCTTTTCAAACGGAAGTATTTCATAATTCTCGCAGATAGTGATTGCCTGCATTTTTTCGAGAATGGGTTTGGCGAGGCGGATGGTCGTGGCACGGTTGTAATCGGCGCGTACCATTGCTCTCAGGAGTTCGATAAAGTATGCGCCGCGCTGTGATTGTCGATTCTTTAAATTCCGGAGACGATACCGGTCGAGGAGGGCGATTTTATTCGAGAAGTCTGTTTTGGAGTCGGGTGAGAGCGATATCAGGAGAATATGGCAGAGCAGCATCGAGAGATTCGCGCCTTCTTTATCATCGAAGAATTCGAGGAATCCGCCGGCGAAGACGCGGACGGGGTCGGGTAAGAACGGCATGTCGTCTTCACTTGGCGGCGGCGTGGCGGTCATGCAGGCGTAGTAACAGTACCCTTCGAGAATTTTCCATTCAATGCCGTAGCGTTCTATTCCGCCCGAGGATTCTTTGATAATGCTTTTGACGTACCGCACAATTTCCCATGCCTCACGCTCGCGGCCTGTGTGAAGATTGAGCAATGTTTCCGTCATGTAAAGACTGAGCCAGGCACCTGTATTTTTGGATGTTACGGGTTTACATTCTTCAATGGCGGCTCGCGCCTCCTCGTGCTTGCGATGAGAAAAGCAGATGAGTATTTTCTCGGACAGATAGAGTCCGAGTTTATTCTTACCAACGAGGTGGGGATGCACCTTTACATAGGCGATTGCCTCTTCGGTTGCCTGCATAACTGTCTCATAATTAAGATCAATTTGTCCGATGAGCGAGGCGAGCGCCCAATAGCGGTCTTTGATTTTATAGCTGTCAAATTGATCATAGAGAATGCGTATCAGGCGTAATTTTTCGCGGGCAAAGGGTAAGTTTTCCGGACGCTCGGAGTGTTTATTGGCATAGAGAATAGCCACATCTTCGTAATGACTGACCGCATCGATTTCTGCCTG
>JBPOHH010000071.1:0-2365 GCA_052035765.1 Bacteroidota bacterium | reverse complement strand
CGAGCTTCGATATTTTTGGAAATATCTTTTCAAATTCTTTAGTAATAGCTTGATCGATAAGTAATTGCGCTACTTCGACTGCACCTTCCTGTTCACCTTCATACACCAATTCAATTTTACCGGTGATAGCGGGAATAATTGAACTAAAATCGACCAGGCGAACAGATGTTTTTTCAGTACCCGTTTCAATCAGTCGCAATTTCGCAGCGGCAATTAAATTTTCGAATGCGCTAATGGTTAAACGTGCACTTACACCACTTTTCGCATCGACAAATTCACTGTTTCTGGCAGAAAATGCTACTTGTTCCAATAAATTTCGTGCTACATCTGCAATCACAATCGAGGTTTTGTCATGGTCGGAAATATGCGCCTCTTGTTCGGTAATTTTTCTTGCTATTGCGATAGTTTTTGGGTAGTGGGTAAAAATTTGCGACCCAATTCTATCTTTTAAAGGAGTTACGATACTTCCTCTATTCGTATAATCTTCCGGATTTGCAGTAAAAATAAATTGAATATCGAGCGGCAATCTGAGCTGAAAACCTCGTATTTGAATATCACCTTCTTCTAAAATATTAAATAATGAAACCTGTATTCTCGCCTGCAAATCCGGCAATTCATTGATGACAAATATCGAGCGATTTGCTCGTGGGATCATACCATAATGAAGGACTCGTTCATCGGAATAGGGAAGCTTTAAGGTCGCCGCTTTGATAGGGTCAATATCACCGATTAAATCCGAAATATTGACATCCGGTGTGGCCAATTTTTCAAAGAAGCGATCGCTGCGATGAACCCATGCTATGGGCGTATTATCACCCTGCTCGGCGAGGATATCTTTCGCATATTTTGAAATGGGATGGTAGGGACTGTCGTTGATTTCAGAACCCTTTACAATGGGCATATATTCATCAAGGAGCTCGATCATTGTACGGGCAATTCTTGTTTTGGCTTGACCGCGTAACCCCAATAAATTAATATGATGACCGGCTAAAATTGCTTTTTTTAATTGAGGTATGACGGTATCTTCGTACCCCCATAAATTCCTAAAAACAGGTTGTTTATCTCGTAATTTTTGGGTTAAATTAGCCCGCATTTCTTCGTTGATAGTACGATCAGTATAGCCGGATTTTTTAAGCTCTTTAAATGTTGTTTCTTGCTTCATGTATTCGATAATAGAGGTTGGTTAAATAGTTTTACTTCGATTTTTTTCGTAATCTTTAAAAATCATTTCTCCAAGGCCTTTGAGACCTGTTAAAAATGCTTTGCCATTATTGTATTCGGTAAATAATTCAATGAATTGCTGTAAGTATGGGTCCTGCGCAATCATAAAAGTAGTGATCGGAATTTTGAGTTTTCTTGCCTGCACTGCTTTATCCAAACAGAGATTGACAATCATTTCATCTAATCCGACACTATTTTTATAGTACTCTCCATCCGGTAAGCGCACACAACTTGGTTTACCGTCGGTGATCATAAAAATTTGCTTGTTGGTATTTCTTTTTCTCCGTAAAATATCCATGGCGAGTTCCAAGCCGGCAACGGTATTGGTATGGTACGGACCCACTTTTAAATACGGCAAGTCTTTTACTTGTATAGGCCATGCTTCATTACCAAAGACAATTATATCAATCGTATCTTTCGGATATTTCCGATGAATTAACTCTACCAAAGCCATGGCTACTTTTTTAGCGGGAGTAATTCTATCTTCTCCGTAGAGTATCATAGAGTGACTGATATCAATCATCAATACGGTACTCATCTGCGCTTTATGCCGTGATTCCTCAACAATTAAATCATTTTCCGTTATCTGTAAGTCATTAATTCCATGGTTGATTTGAGAATTTTTCAAGCTCTCGGTCATATTAATCAACGCCATATCATCACCAAATTGATAGCTTCTGGTTTCGCCATCCTTCTCGTCGCCCACTCCTACTTTGGTCGTACGATGATTGCCTACACCACTCTTTTGAAGTTTGCCGAAAATCTGGTCGAGGGCAAATTCCCGAAGTGCCGTCTCCATTTTGGCGGTGAGCAATCGTTTACCGGTTCCACTACCGGAATTTCCATCCTCCGTCAGCTCAATTTCTTCTTTTATATATCCCTTTTTCTTTAAATCTTCCTCAAAATCATCGATGGAATAGTCATCGGTAAAGATCGAATATTCCTCATCCAACATTTTGAGCCATCGAAATGCTTCATCCACATCGCCCGAAGCATGCGTGAGCAAATCCTTGAAAAGATCAAAAACCCTATCAAAAGGAGGTATGTTTTTCGGTGTATATTTACTGAAAATATACCCTTTCCCAAAATCTAAGTGTATTCCATCCATGGTAGTAATGCCAAAATTGATTAAAAATGTGTGTCA
>JBPOHH010000829.1:0-6270 GCA_052035765.1 Bacteroidota bacterium | reverse complement strand
CTTTGGCAATTCCATCAGGACAAAGTATATGTATTCTCTTTCTAAGAATACCATCTTTCGTGTACCACATCCCGTCCTTGTCTTCGGGATTTTCAATTCTGTAAACGATTTTTGTTTCCATAATGACTATTATTTGTGAAGAGAAACAGCACCAAACAGCAGTACACAAATAGAAGCTGTTCAGCGGATAATCAACAGTTACACATTTTAAACTCAATTCCGTGCCAAGAGAGTATTACGAACCCAGATTTGATTGTGATCAATGGTCTTGGTCAGATGATAATGTTCGTGAATGTATTTCATAATTTCCGGTAAACGCTGCAGATTGGTAAACCCGTCGATGCGATTCGCCCAGTGAGAATTGGAATAGAGAATATACTTGATATTCTTATGTTCGAGGTCATGGATGACTTCTTTCTGAAACTCCGGTGTCATCGCAAATTGTATGATAGTAAATCGAACCGGACATGGTTTATTGAGGTAATAATACCACACACCTTCACCGGTCAGTGTCAGAAACTGTTCATCATCCCCGACCGTTTTTTTGAGATATTCCACCGTCGTTTTATACTGTTCGGGTATATAATACTCATCACACCTGTTTATCGGGAAATTCTCCGGAACTAATTGAGAATGAATAATTCTATAACTTGAAAAACCAATAAACACCGCCACCAAAAACAGCAGTCCAACCTGCAGAGAACGCATCGGGATTTTTTTCATAAACGTACCGTGAACGTACTGAAGAATACTATACAAAGCCAGAAGAAGAAGAGCGAACCAACTGTATTTCACATGCACCATATCGGCGCGTCCAAGCACATTCCGCATTAAGAGTAACCCAATAAGCAAGAGTACGAGTTCAAGAAAATGCGCTTTGAGAAACACCCTCACCCGTGACTCTCCCCTATCACCCGGAATCGTCGTAAGGTATTGCCAGCAATAGTAATATACTAATCCCGCAGCGAGTAGAACGGACGCTGAAAATCGGATATTGAAAATCGGGAAGATATAGCTGTCCATGAGCTCCTTGTAGGCAGGTACCTGCACGAAGCAGAACGTGATGAAGCCGCTGTAATTCCACTTGAGCAGCATACCGAGGAGCATGCCACCGAAGAACGTGCCGGAGATCACCGAACCGAGGAATAAACGCGCAACTGTAGTATTTCTAAAGAAATAGAAAAAGAGCAACGGAACACTTATCACCGTAATAACCGAATAATATACTCCCCTATCAACCGAGAAACCTAAGCCGGCAAGTGGTAAAAATCCCAGCATAAAGCCCGAAAAAGCAATCGTTTGCACAGAATAGCTTTTCGCCTGTCGTATTGAATGTGCCAAAATTCCGAATACATTCAGCAACACTAATGTTAGCACATCGCGTGGCAGCAGTATCATACCACCCACCGCCGAAAAAACGCTGAGCGTGACCATCGTCAGCACCGCATAGTCCACCCTCCACCGAAAAAGCTGCAGGACGAAAACCCCAAGCAACAACCACGTCATCAGCTTGACAATGGACTCCCAGGTACGCACGGCACCAATTGAACGCCCGAAAAGAGTAAACGCGACCACCGAACGCACGGGATCCTGATAAACACCATGAATAAAGAGCATATCTTTGTACGGCACCTGTCCTGCCTGATAGGATACCGCCGGTGCGAGACTTTCACCTTCGTGAAACGGGTCAAACTCACCGGAAGCAATGAAAGTCGGTGAGAGAATACTCCCGAATGCAGCGATTATGCTGATGACAATCAGCATCTTTCCTTTGGAATAACCGGTTGAATTACTTAGAGATGTTTCGTTATTTTCGAGTGGAATGTTCGTAAAATACCTTCTCTTGAGTTTGTAGGTCAGCACAAGCAGTATCACCGGCAACGCCAGCAGCACGGCAAAACGCAACGAGTTATTGGCAGGATTAAACTGCGCTTCCGTGACCGCGCTAATAATGTGGAGAGGATTGGAGAACGGCAGCCATAGATGATCCCAGAGTGCGACGGCGAGAGCTATTCCTCCAAGTAATGGCAGAGAGAACAGAAGCAATTTCTTCATACGGCAGGTGGATTCTGAAAACGGGTGGGACGGCAAGGGTGACCGCAAACGACGGGTTGGAATGTGAAGAAGAGAACCATAATGATGTTAATTGTTGATAAGATTGTACTTAACAATACACCAAAGTGCGCTCACGCCATCTTTCCAGTTGATTTTTTTACCTTCGGCATACGTGCGACCATTGTAGGAAATACCGGTCTCATATACACGATAGTTATTTTTTTTCGTAAGCTTTGCGAGCTTGGCGGTGACTTCGGGTTCGAACCCAAAACGATTTTCCTCAATCTTGATCTGTTTGATAATACTTGACTTGAACACTTTGTAACATGTTTCCATGTCCGTCAGGTACAAATCCGAGCAGATATTGGAGAAAAGGGTGAGGAATTTATTACCGTAGGAATGCCAGAAATAGAGTACGCGGCGGGTCTCGCTGCTCATAAAGCGTGAACCGTACACGACATCTGCCTTACCGTTCAAGATAGGAGGCAATAGCTTGAGGTAGTCCTGAGGGTCATATTCGAGGTCTGCATCTTGAATAATGACGATATCGCCTGTTGCGAGCTCGATACCGGTGCGGAGTGCAGCGCCCTTACCTTCATTCTGAGGTTTGCATTCGAGGATGTGAATAAGCCCTTCATTTTTCAGTGCGGCTGCGACAAACGGTGTTCCGTCGGAGGAGCCGTCATCGACAGCGATAATCTCTTTTTCAATGCCAAGTGACGACAAATCGACCCTGTGAACGACTTCGAGAATCGTTCGCAGGGTCTTTGCTTCATTATAGCACGGTATGACGATTGAGAGCTTGGTCATACTATTTATTACACGTCCAAATTCTTTACATACAAAGCATTACGCTCGATAAACTCACGGCGCGGCTCGACTTTTTCACCCATCAAGGTATCAAATACGTGCATCGCTTCCGTAGCATTTTCGATGGTTACTTGGAGAAGTGTACGGGTATCCGGATTCATAGTCGTCGCCCAAAGCTGTTCGGGATTCATTTCACCTAACCCTTTAAATCGGGAGATAATTATACCGTCGGCGGTCGCGCCTTCCATAATTTCTTCGCCTTCGGTAGTGACTTTATCCTTACGGATTCGACGGATAATTTCATCACGTTCCTGTTCGTTGAAGGCATAATAATCATGCTTTCCTTTTTTCACTTTATAGAGTGGCGGCTGAGCGATGTATAATTTACCCTGATAAATCAAATCGCGCATGTTGAGGAAGAAAAACGTGAGCAAGAGTGTACGGATGTGCGAACCGTCCACGTCAGCATCGGCCATGAGGATGATCTTGCCATAGCGTGTTTTTGCGGCGTCAAATTCCTCACCGAATCCGGCTCCAATTGCCGTAATAATCGTGCGAATTTCTTCATTTTCCAATATCTTATGAATACGGGCGCGGTGGGTATTGAGAATCTTACCTCTGAGCGGAAGAATTGCCTGAAAGCGACGGTCACGACCTTGTTTCGCAGAGCCACCTGCCGAGTCACCTTCGACGAGATAGACTTCGGTATCTTCAGCAGTACGGAGGGAACAGTCGGCCAGTTTACCCGGCAATGCTGAGCTTTCGAGTGCATTTTGGCGACGAACCAACTCACGAGATTTTTTAGCAGCTAAGCGGGCTTCGGCAGCGAGTGTCGCTTTTTCGATCATTTTTTTGGCGACTTTCGGATTGCCATCTAAGTATATCGCAAGCTGTTCATTAATCATAGACTTAACAACGCCTTCGACGTCGCTGTTGCCCAGCTTAGTTTTCGTCTGTCCTTCGAATTGAGGTTCGGCTACTTTCGCCGAAATAATCGCCGTCAGTCCTTCGCGGAAATCCTCACCCGACAGCGCTGTTTTGACAAGATTATTCGCAGCGGCATACGCATTGACGGTACGGGTGAGCGCAGAGCGGAAACCCGACACGTGCGTTCCGCCTTCAACCGTATTAATATTATTGACATACGAGAGAAGGTTCTCGGTATAGCTGTCATTATATTCGAAGCAGATTTCGATGATGGTGTCTGCGCCGGAGTCACTTTTGCCCGAACCCGAGAGAATAATCGGTTCAACCACGGTGGTAACAGTCGAGTCCACGTAGCGCACGAAATCGACAAGTCCGCCCGGATAGCAATAATCTTCGCTCGCATTATCACGTTCATCACGAAGCGTAATCATCAAATCAGGATTGAGGAATGCTAATTCACGCAAGCGCTCGGCAACTTTTTCAAAACGGAATAATACTGTTTTGAAAATCGTATCATCAGGAAGGAATCGGATTGTGGTACCCGTTGCTTCGGTCTCACCAATCACTTCGACAGGACCTTGCGGGTCACCTTTGGAATATTTTTGCTGGAAAATTTTACCTTCGCGGCGGACTGTGGCCGTAAAATCCATCGAAAGCGCATTCACGCACGACACACCCACACCGTGGAGACCGCCCGATACTTTATAGCTGCCCTTGTCGAATTTACCGCCGGCATGAAGCGTACAGAGCACGACTTCAAGCGTAGAAATCTGCTTGACCGGGTGAGGACCGGTAGGAATACCTCGTCCATCATCCTCGACCGAACATGATCCGTCGGCATGAAGCACGACATGAATATTTTTACAGTAGCCGGCGAGGGCTTCGTCGATGGAATTGTCCACGACTTCCTGAATCAAATGGTGGAGTCCGCGGTCGCTTACGTCACCGATATACATAGCAGGTCTGAGCCGAACGGCTTCGAGACCTTCAAGGACTTTAATACTATCTTCGGAATAGGTGTTTTGCTGGACGGGTTCGAGTTCTTCGGGGAGTATTTGTTCACTCATTGCTGCATGGCCTTTCTGTTGAAATTATATCGATAATTACCGTATTTATTACTGCAAAAATACGGATTTTTACCGACGTAGAATCACGATACTCGGGCAGTTTTTCTGTGTAGTAAAACTTTCTTGTTTGTGCTATTATTTGTGATTGTGTTATTTTGCACTTCCTTCATTTTGTAAAGAGAAACTATGGCTGAATTGCTACCTGCAAAAAAACAACGATTAGTGTTTATCGACCTTATGCGCGGCATCGCTGCCCTGTGGATGATCGAGACACATGTTGTCAATGCCTTCCTCAATTCACAGTATCAGGGCGGCTGGCTCTTTAACGCACTCAGCATTTCCAATGGCTATGTTGCAGTCGGGTTTATCTTCTGCGCCGGCGCGGGATTCTGGATAGCAGCTTCACGTAAGACTGAGGAATACAAGAAATTTACACCCGCTCTTTGGACCTATTTGCGTCGTCTCGGCTTCATTCTCGCTGCCGCCTATTGGGCACATTTTCCTGAGTTTTCGTTTTGGCGAATTATCCGTTCCACTCCCGAACAAGTCCTCGACATCATGCAATGCGACGTCCTCCATTGCATTGTTTTTTCATCCCTTATCGCTTTACTGCTGGTGATGATTCTCCCGAAAAAGCTCCCTTTTACGTGGATTTTTGCGCTCCTTTCACTGATGTTCTTCTTCGCTACTCCCCTTGCCTGGGCTTCGTTGCCACTGGCGCATTTGCCGGTCTTTCCGGCGACTTTATTTGTCAATCAACCGATATCTCCTTTCCCACTTTTTCCGTGGAGCGGGTATTTCTTTGCCGGTGCGGCAATTACGGGTTGGTTCATGCAGTCTAACGATCAAAATCTCTTTGCAAAACGCCTTGCACTTGCCGGGCTCGCACTCCCCTTTATCTTGTTTATTATTAAAGAATTACCCTTTACCACCTATCCCGGCTGGCAGGATTGGTGGCTCGCATCTCCATCGCATGCTCTCTTCCGCACATCCGGCGCTGCATTGCTCTTCGCAGTGCTCTTCTTGAGTGAAAAAGTATTCGATAAAATTCCTCGCGCTACCGATGTTATCCGCCTCTGCGGACAAGAATCGCTCTTTATTTATCTGCTTCAAGGCATGCTCATCTACGGTTCGGTGGCAAATGTCGGCGTCAAACACTTCCTCCCGACGATTGTCACGCCATTGCAAATCATAATCCTCACATCGGCTCTCATCGCTGTATGTTATTCATTAGCACATATTTGGAACACGTATAAAAATCATGACGCACTCCGCGCGCGGCGCTCTATCGCCCTGCTGAGTATTCTCTTTCTCGTCGTGTTTATGCTTGTTCCGGCAAATTAATCAGATTATTTTTTGGGTTCGGTCGGTTCAAATTCCAAGCCGCAGGTTGCGGTCACCCATGGCCGTC
>JBPOHH010000248.1:0-5895 GCA_052035765.1 Bacteroidota bacterium | reverse complement strand
CGCCACGACCTGAGCAAACGGTTGAATACCGCCAAGTGCTTGGATACCATCCATTTCGTAGCGATATAAGGCGCCAATCCACATCACATTCACATTCCTCTCAAACGTGCCGTCCGAACTGAAAATCGGGAACGACTCCTGCCCAAGCTGTCCGCCGAGCAGATGATTCGGCGAAAGGTGCGAGGCAATGCTGATACTCATATTATTGAGCATTGCAGGTGATGCATCACCACGATCTTGCAAGCTGCTGTGACCGCTGACCTGCATCACAAGATCGGCGAAATCATCAGCAGGCAACGAAAGTGCATTCTGCGGCGCTGTCAGGCGGCGCCAATCGTCCCGACCGAATGGTGATGAGCGATACGAATGCAACGCGCTCATTGTATGCCGAACCGGTGTAAGATTCGGCACAATTATCTTCGTATCTTCTTGGCTGTTAAGATGTTCAGAAGATCTGAGTGTACGTTCGGAAGGAATACTTCTACTGCTGCTTGTTGGAATTATACGTTGACTTGAGTTCGATTCATTGGGAATTGAAGGTGTAGCAGATGTCGTATCACGAAACTTGTGCGGAGCTGAAATTGATTGCGGTGAAGCGTCATTTGCAGCAATTGTCGCACTTGGTTCTGCGCCGGAATTCCACCGCATCACTCCGTAGGTAATGAGCGCGCCGCCGACTGCCGTGAGGAGCGGAATTCCCCAAGAATTCAGCAGGAGCAATAGCAAAGCAAGCCAACCTGCTTTTTTACGGGAAGGTTTATCCGTCGTTACAAATCCTGCTTTTTCAAATACTTGACTCGTGAGTTCGGGCGGCGGAACGGTCGTTTCGATTTCTTTTTGAACGGCAGAATTCATCCTGAAGGCGTCGTTGAATTCCGCCTGAAGTGCTGCGTCGGTCGCAAGCGCCGAGAAGAGCAGCGTTCGCTCCGCCTCACTTGCCTCGCCGTCGATGTATAAGTAGATGAGATCTGAGTAGTCCATTTCAATTCACACAACTATTGATAAATTAGTACCTTACTTCAATTATCACATTTCCTGGCATGTTTTGTGGAACATCTTCTTTTGACCGTAGGGGCGAATCGCATTCGCCCAGGTCGTGCTAGAGTTTGGGCGAATGCAATTCGCCAAAACCGTCATCCCACACGTTGTCAAAGACTTATCCATCACAAATATTCTTCAAAATAGGGCGCGAGAATTTCCCTGATTCTTCGCTTTGCCCGCACGACGCGATTGCGCACTGTTGTCAGCGGAAGATTCATGACTTCTGCAATTTCAGCGTACGTGAGTCCGCTGTATAATTGCAATGCAAAGCACTCGCGCTGATCGTCGGGTAATGTATCGAGAGCCGATGCGATGAGTTCGGTAATTTCCTGTGATTCATAGCGATTATCACTCATCGGCAGATGAAAGTCTTCGAGCGAGATCATAGCCGGTTGCGGCGTACGCTTCGAATTCAGTACTGCATTCCGAGCGATGCGCACGAGGTATGCGGCGACATTTTCCACGTCCTGATTGCCGGCACTGCTTTTCAAGAATGAGATAAATATTTCCTGGAACAAATCATCAGCCGCGTGATTATCACCGAGAGCGCGGCGGCAATAGAGGAAAATCCTCGTCGAATGGCGCGCGTAGAGTTCGGCAAAACTCACCTGCTTGGTCGCCTCATCACGCATCATGGCGTACAGGGCTGCGTCTGAATATGTAGAGATTGATTGTTCCATCGTACAGGCAATGACACAAAGAGAATGTGCGCTGATTCATTTCCACAAAAAAAAAATAGCGGCATGCTTATTATAAGCACGCCGCTATTGGCATAAACTCTATCTCTATAAAGGGATTATTTCAATGTTTGCGAATATTTTTCCAAGAAATCACGTTCGGCAGGGGTGAGCGACTCTGATCCTTGCGAGAAGATCTTATCGAGTAATTGATTGGCATGTTCTTCATCGCTGATTTCCGCTCTATGCGCCTGATAATGTTGTGGAATTGCTGCCGGATAGCGTTTTTGCTGCGGTAAATAGTCGGCCTCCTCCACCGGCTCAAACGGTGCATCCATCGGTATCATCGGGAATTCCGCCTCGCGAATCTTTCGTCTG
This sequence comes from Bacteroidota bacterium, assembly GCA_052035765.1. Taxonomy (GTDB): domain Bacteria; phylum Bacteroidota; class Ignavibacteria; order Kapaibacteriales; family UBA961; genus JADJXV01. The sequence continues at coordinate 3,799 of JBPOHH010000248.1, read as the reverse complement.
CGGTTCGCCGCTGCCTGCAGATACATAAACACTGTCAGTAATCCGCTAAAAATGCCGAGTCCGCTCTGTAGCACAAGTCCGAAAAAGGGTGCTTTATTCAGCAATACATCGACAAGAGAGAAGGTAAAAAAGCTAAAGGATGACACGAGGATAATCACGTCGCCGCGGATATGAGCTCCAAAGACCTCAACCGCCCGGCGTGGGAATGACCATAAAAACAGGGTAAGCACGAAGAATGAAAGATGCTCTGCACCTATCAGCGGGAGCATTGAATTCTGAAAGAGGAGCGTATAGCCCACACCAAGAAAACCGGTGAGCCCGAGCATGAAGAGTGGCAGGCGTTTGCGGTAGATCTGCTCTAATTCTTCGGCAAATAAAAACATCGACATCGACAGCAGGATCATCCCTGCGATACCCGGCGATGCGAGCGGGAACGTCACAAGGCGCCACAACTGAAAGTGCTGCAAAACAAGCTGTGGATAGAGAGCAAGGTATGACCCTACGAGTCCATTACTGGCAGAATTCAGCAAGAACGCCATCGTGGCGACAAGCAGAAACCGCTGAGAGAATGATCGGAGAGGACGCATAGTAGTAAGAATCTAGAGTAGTTAATCAGTGGAGTGACGAGAGTAATGCATCGACTTGAGATGCAGTTACATTTTCGTGAAATGTTTCGTTGATCGCAATCATCGGAGCGCCGCCACATGCACCCATGCATTCTACCTCTTCGAGAGAAATAAGTCCGTCGGCTGTGGTCTCATTGTGCTTGATACCGTACGTGTGCGATACATGGTCGTAGAGAGCTTCTCCGCCGCGTAACATACACGAAACATTGGTACATACCTGCACATGATATTTCCCCATCGGCTTTTTGAAGTACATTGTGTAGAATGTCGCCACACCCAAGACATGCGACTGAGGAAGATTCATCACTTCACCGACGTATTTCATAACGTCTTCGGAGAGCCAACCGAATTTCTTCTGCGCCATCCAGAGGACGGGCATAATAGCAGCTTTGGGCTCTGGGTATTGGGCTTTCAGGCGGGCAACTTCGGCAAGTTCGGCAGCAGTAAAGATAATTTCCATAAATGCATTTCGATTTGAATTCGGAATTTGAGTAATTGCGACAGCAAAAATACGAAAGACCTTGGAAAAAGCCGATATTATTTGGGAATCGAGCTGTTATTTTTTGCAAAAAAGCGCTCTAAGCGACAATGAAAAGGTTAGTTTTGCAGCGAAATTCCGGTAAAAGTTTATTCGATAATTCAATACTTCCCGATAAACCGAATGCCCGGCAATGTCCTCAGAGCTCCTATTGTCGTTTAAAATATATTCAAGGAAATACATGAAAATTCTGTTCCTCAGTGTTCTGTGGCTCCTCCTCCCCTCCTCCGCATACGCCCTACATACGGACTCTACTGGCACCTACATTCTCTTCCCCCGCGAAGCAGATGCCTATACCTTCTCCGGCAGCATCGGCGCGACGACGACCTTCGTTCCACGCCCGATAGCCGAAGAAGAAATCCGGCAAATTCCTATGCTCGACGGGAATTTCCGGTATAATTTACCGCTGAATTTTGCGCTCACCGGACGCCTCGGGAGTAATTACATCACCAATCTCGCCTCCATCGGCGCCTCGTGGAATATCAGCTACGGACGCCTCGCGCTCTCCGTCGGCGATTACAGTACTCTCTGGTACGGTTTTGCCACCATGGAAAACAGCTTCGATGTCTCGGCCATCGGCTGGCTCAATACCCCGCATGTCTCCCTCGGCTTCGCTTTCGATGAAGTGCTCATCACCGTTCGCGCTGAAGTACTCTATATCACCGCCCGCAGCACACGGGTGGGCGATATTGAAATACTGAGCGAAAAAAACACCTTCGCGGGAGGGTCGATTGGGGTCTATACCGAACAGCCCTTCTTCCGCAACACACATATTCTTCTCGGGCTTAAAATCAACAATCTCAGCAACGCCTACCAGTCCTGGCTCGCGTTTTCTACGTTTAATGACCGCCTGACGTATCCTGAATTCTCGATTGGAGTGATATTATGAAGATTGCCAACTACGCTTCCTACGCGGTATGTATCGCTATTTTATTGATCTCGTACGGCGTAGAGTCGTGCAACAGTGAATTACGAATCATCGTTCCCGATGTCGAGCTTCTCGCTCCCACACTTCAGGGTACCGGCGTTATACCCAATCCTACGAGGAAATTGATAGAAGGTGTCTATGCCGTATCTCAGGGCAATGGGCGTTTTGGCGACACGGTCATTCTCAAGCATGACCGCGAGGCACTGTCGATTTTTTGTCAGAAAAATTCGACGTACATGGTATTCCGCAGCGGCACGAAAGACTCCTCAATTCTCTATGCCGGCTACTGGCGCAATGCCCAATCACCGCAAACAGGATTGTGTACTCTGGAAATACGCCCGAACGATGGTGCGGGCGCGATTCTCCGTGCGACCAGACCCGAAACTCTCACAATCCGCGGTGCGGTCGGGGGAAGTGATGCTCTGCCAAGCGAACCTCTTGTGCTCAAGTACGTGCGTCCGCTCTTTGAACGTAAGCGCGAAAGAACGGACGGGAAATTCTGGATCATCGCGCACCGCGGAGGCGGGCGTAATAGCGACCGGCTTCCGTTTTCGGAGAATTCCACCGAACTCATCAAATTCGCCGGAAAGCTTGGTGCCAATGGAGTTGAAATCGACGTGCGGCTCACCCGCGACGGCGTACCTGTGCTCTATCATGACGAAAATCTCAACACACGGCTCATCGACGGCGAGTATATGGTGGGAGCAATCGGGAATTACACATTCGCCCAACTCCAGGAACTCTGCCGACTTAAAAACGGCGAGCGTATCCCGACTCTCGATGACGTTCTCCGGACGATTGTGGACTCGACTGCCCTGACATCAGTCTGGCTTGATATTAAAGAACCAAGCGCCATCGAGAAAATTATTCCCTTACAAAAGAAATATCTTGAGCGTGCACTAGCGCTTCAGGCAGCCGGTAGGCGTGATACATTAGAAATATTCTCAGGACTGGCGACCGATGAGATTTATCAGGCGTTTGTCTCGCATCCGGAGCATGCAAGTGTTCCGTCGATCTGCGAATTAAGCGTACATCTGACGCAGCAGGCGAATTCCAAAGTCTTTGCTCCGCGCTGGACACTCGGCACGCTGCAGAGTGAGGTGAGCCGGCTGCATGCCGAGAACCGCCGGGCATTTGTCTGGACGCTGGATCAGCCGGAATTTATCGTCCAATTTTTAAATGAAGGCGATTACGATGGAATCCTGACGAATTACCCAACTGTCGTTGCCTATAATTATTATATCCGCCGATGAAAGTACTGTTACTCGTTCTTCTCATTCTGATACCCTGCCTTGCAAGCGCGCAGGAAGACTCTCTCCGTGGTGATTACCGCCTCATCGTCCAGGCCAATTTTGGGCTCTCGCAGGCACGTATCGAACGTTCGATCGAAGTCGATAAAGCCGACTATTCTCCGCTCGGCTTTCTGCGGACGCTACGGCTTATCTGGCGTCCCGATCATTTGCTCGGCATGGGAGTCGAGACCGGACTCCTGCGAGTGTCGAATCTCATCGTTAAGCAGGACGCGACCCTCCCGACGGGCACCACGCTCGAACTCGACGCCATCCCCGTCCTCCTGATATTCAGCATGGAAAAATACGGCATTGAGCTCACCTCCGGCGTTGGCATGTACAATTACCGCGTCAATGCCACACTCAATGACGCCGACCTCACCGCAAGCACCCAATGGGAAATAGGATGGATGCTCGG
>JBPOHH010000692.1:0-4133 GCA_052035765.1 Bacteroidota bacterium | reverse complement strand
AAGTCGTAAGTACATTGTCATCTAAGTTTTGTCAGATGTTCTATTGTCAGGATTGACCTTCTGATATTTAGTTGCCATCTTGGTTCTTGCGGTCTTAATCGAGAATTGCCATACAATTTTTATTGCTTTATCATTTCTGCGTTTGATGATGGCAGCTATCTCTTGAGCTAGCTTTTCTTTGCTTGGAATTCTACGATTGAGACATTGTTTCGTTAACGCTGAGAATTCAATTTCTATCATGTTGAGCCACGATGAGGAGTTCGGCGTATAGTAAAATTCGAATCGTTCAGCCAACGCCAATGCTTGCTCTGCAGGCAGATGTTCGTAAAATGAACCCGTGTTGTGTGTGTTAAGATTGTCTTGTACTACTCTTATTTTATGAGCCGTTGGATATGCTTTAGCTATCTCTTGCATGAATAATGTGTACTCTTTCTTTGTTCGCTGATCATAGACCTGAGCACAGCGTTTTCCGCTCAGAGGTTCAATCATCGCAAGCAAACTGCAGGAGCCGTTCTTAGAGTAAGAGTAGTGTTCCTTGGCCACTACGCCTGTTTGCATCGCTATGGGTTCAACTCTATCGCCAATAAGAAAGCAGGGACGTTCATCGAAACATACAACAGGAAAATCAGGATTGTATTCCAGAGCATAGAGCTGAAGAATCTTCTCCATCTTGGCTAAGTAGATGCCGTCAACTTTTGCTATGCACCATGTGCGCTTCAGGTGCGGTTGAAGTTCGTTTTTTTTAATATCTTTGATACATGCTCATGGCTAATATGCTCGCAAATCTCTAATTCGACAATCTTCTCGGAGAGTAAGCGTAACGACCACTTTGCATAGCCTTCGGGTGCCTGACTACACGCCAATGCTGTGATTTGTGCCCGTTGTTGGCCGGAAATAACAACCGGACGACCGGATCTGGCCTTGTCGTAAAGACCAGCTAAACCAAACGCTTTGTATTTATCTATCAATCGTCGAAGTACTGGTGGCGTTATCGAATATTCCTTCGTAATTGAATGATAGGTTCGTCCGGCATCTAAGGCAAGCAAATAAAGAACCCGCTTGTAAATCTTAGCCGGCAAGGTATTCTGTTTTGATAGTGCTTGTAATTCTACTCGATCAGTTTCACTCAATTGAAGATGTGATTTTGCCATGGTTCCTCCAAAAAAAATGACAATATAGCGCTTTCTGTCAAAACTTAAATGACAATGTAGTAAGTCGTAAGTCGTAAGTCGTAAGTCGTAAGTCGTAAGTCGTAAGTTTTTAAGTTGTGAGTTTTTAAGTTGTGAGTTTTTAAGTCGTGAGTTTTTAAGTTGTGAGTTTTTAAGTTGTGAGTTTTTAAGTTGTGAGCGGAGGGTCGTGAGACGTGAGTCGCAAGTGATAAGGGTAATTACGTCCATATCATTCTGATGGAAAGACTTGTCATTCTGAACTTGTTTCAGAATCCTCGTGGCTGTGTGGTCGTGCTTCATCTGTTTAGCGAGCGGAGATGCTGAAACAATTCCAGCATGACAAGAACCTAACGAAAGACACAAGTACACAACGAAAAATACGAGCGCATAAAGTAAAACATACCAAACGCCGGGCATTGAGCGGAGCCGAAATGCACGGTCAGAGTATTCTCAACCTACTTCCTTCGCCTCCATATCCATGATCGCCCCAACGATTTTTATTGATGAGAATATTCCTTTCCTTGCGGGCGCTCTTTCCTCTTCCGGTGCGCGGATTATCCGCTTCAATGGCCGCACACTCACGTCGCCCGATTTGATTCGCGAGCAGTGTTCGGCGCTTATTGTACGGTCAATTACCAAGGTAAATTCTTCGCTTCTCTCCGGCACTTCTGTCCAATTCGTCGGCACTGCCACTGCCGGCATCGATCATATTGACACGCAGTTTTTAGAGAAATCGGGTATTCATTTCGCCTCTGCTGCCGGCTCAAATGCCAATGCCGTCGCTGAGTATGTGATGTTTTCTATGCTTGAGAAGTATCACTCCATTCGCGGTAAGACCATAGGAATCATCGGGTATGGCAATATCGGACGCCGCGTGGCGGAGTATTGCCACCGCTTGGGCGCATATATTTTGCTCAATGACCTGCCGCTCTATGCCGAGGGATATGATTTTCCTGAATGGGCGCTGCATGGCTCGGTTATGCAACTTTGTTATGATGCTGATATTATTACCAACCACGTACCGCTCACCCTTGACGGGGAATATCCTACACGGGGTTTGCTTGGCGTCCGCGAGCTTACGGCACTGTCTCCTGACGCAATGATTATTCATGCCTCACGCGGCGGAGTGGTCGATGAATCGGCATTGCTAACGCTGCTTCGAACGACAAATGCTCAGGCAGCGATAGATGTATGGGGCGGTGAACCGTTGATACAGAAAGAGTTAGCCGAAAAGGCGATGATTGCTACGCCGCATATAGCAGGTTATTCGTGGAATGCCAAGCTCGCGGGAGCGCGAATGATGGCAGAGGCGTACTGCTCGTTCAGCGGATGTAATGCCGATTTCTCCGTTTTTGAAATACCGCATCCGAACTTTCATACCTCGGAAAATGAACGTGAGCTGCATGCAATTCTCGGGGAGAGGCGAGGGTTCCTTGCCGACACCCGCCTCCTCAAGTCCACGCTTTCTCATGCAGCCGATGAGCGCGCGGCGGAATTCGATCTTCAGCGAAAGAAGTATCCGGAACGGTTTGAATTTTTAAAAATATAGAGAATATTCTCCGGTGAAAGTCCGGTACTTTCGTGTAATAATTTTTTTTCGGTGGTGTGAAAAGCGGGTAAAGTGTATTTTTGTGGATAATTGCACGGTTAATTATCAATCATCTTTCTTTTGAACAATCTGGAGTACTTGTGTCTCAATCTTCACAACATTCTATCCGGCTGTTATTTGTTGACGACGAGCTTGAATTTTTAGAAACTCTCCGCGATTTTTTCTCACAGTTTGCACAGGTTCGCACGGCAGACAGTGCAGAAAGTGCTTTAGAAATATTGAAAGAGTTCAAGCCCGACATCATCATCAGCGATCAGAGAATGGGGATGATTAGCGGTATTGATTTTCTGCAAAAGAGTATTAGTATCAGTCCGGACAGTGAGCGTATCCTCATGACCGCCTACACCGATATCTCGAATGTTGTACAGGGTATTAACCGCGCCCGCATATCCTATTACCTCACCAAGCCGGTTGATTTCCACCAATTAAAGCTCGCGATTGAGCAGCTCACCGAGGCAAATAATCTCCGCCATGAAAATGATGAATTAATTAAAGAATTACAAGAGTCGAATGCCGACCTCGAGCACAAAATAGCCGAGCGCAGCGCAGAACTGCAGAATGCGTATAACTTATTACAACAGATACAGACTACGCGCGAACAGATGGTGCGCATGGCTGTCCATGACCTCAAAAATCCACTCGGTAATATTGACCTTGTCCTGTCAGAATTTAAGCGTGGCGGCATCTCGACCGAGGACTTCGATGACTTGGTTGATATTGCCAAGCAATCTGCTAAAATCATGCGCGGACTGGTCGAAGATATGCTCACGGTGGCGGTGCTGAGTCAGCCGCAATATCAGCTTCATCTCGATGATGTGGAGCTCAAGCCCATTTTATCGGCTATAGCATCAGGATTCTCGCAGGCGGCACTGAGCAAGTCCATTACCCTGAAAGTGAATTTTCCGGATAATTTGCCGACGATTAAGGCAGACCACCAGCAATTGCAGCATGTGATTGATAATTTAGTGAGTAATGCCGTCAAATACACGCCGCAGGGTGGAGTGGTGGAATTCTCGGCGCGTGCTGAGGACAAAAGCGTTTGTATTGAAGTTAAAGACTCCGGTCTCGGTATGACACCCGACGATATCGCTAATGCATTTCAGGAGTTCAGACGGCTCTCAGCGCGTCCGACAGGCGGAGAGTCGAGCACGGGGCTTGGCTTGTTTATTGCCAAGAAAATCACAGAATTACATCATGGAGGCATCTCCATTTACAGCGAAGGTAAAGACAAGGGGACGACCTTTACGGTCAAATTACCGGTATAATTCTAACTTACATACGGCGCGGAGGTACAATATGCGCTTTTTATACCTCATTTTACTCTGCATTCTCTCGGTAATCGCATCGGTGCAATC
>JBPOHH010000118.1:0-3066 GCA_052035765.1 Bacteroidota bacterium | reverse complement strand
ATATAGCCGATATTGCCTGCGTTATCCTCGCAGCCGGAAAAGGCAAACGGATGAATAATCCGGATCTGCCGAAAGTTATGGCCGAAATTGCCGGTAAGCCATTGATTGGACACGTTCTTGCACAAGTCACCCCCCTCAAGCCCAAGCGCATAATCGTTATCGTCGGACATCATAAAGATATCGTACTCCACTATCTCGATGCGACCTTTCCATGGGTCGAGACAGCCGAGCAAACCGAGCTGCTTGGTACAGGTCATGCCGTGATGCAGGCAGAGCCGTGTTTGGATGATTTTTATGGCGATGTGCTGATTGTCACCGGTGATACTCCGCTCCTGCGCCTCGATACACTCGGTCAGTTTATCGAAGAACATCAGCGCTTTCGGGGCTTTCTTTCCGGTAGCGTTCTTTCGGTAACTATTGAAAATCCAACAGGGTATGGGCGCATATTCAGAAATGACAAAGGTGAATTTCTCAAGATTATCGAAGAAAAAGATGCCTCTGATGACGTGAAGAAAATTACCGAAATCAACACGGGGATATTTATCGTTAAAGGTGTATCGCTCTTTAGTGTGCTCAAAGAACTCGAAAACAACAACGCACAGGGTGAGTATTATCTGACGGACATTGTCGAGATAATGCTGCGTAAAGGAATGAATTTTAATGCAATTAAAGCAAAAGATTACAGGGAATTTCTGGGAATCAATACCGTCGAACAATTAGCAGAAGCTGAGGCGACCTATCTCGCTCAATTAGCCAATCCACAGTAAGTCTATGATAACCTCTATCAATCATATCGGCATCGCCGTTCGTGACCTCGAAACAAGCAAAGCATTGTATCAAAAGATATTTAATGTCGAGCACTTTCATGAGGAAGTCGTCGAAGAACAAATGGTAGCCGTGGCGTCATTCACTGTTGGCGATGTACTCCTTGAGCTCACTGCGCCGACCTCACCCGAATCGACGATTGCAAAATTTCTTGAAAAACGTGGCGAAGGAATTCACCATATTGCCTTTGCCGCTGATAGTGTATCCGATGAGCTCGCCCGACTGAATAATGAAGGTATCTCTCTTATAAATAATGAACCTCGGAATGGCGCACACGACATGTTGATCGCATTTCTCCATCCCAAATCGACCGGCGGTGTGCTGATGGAGCTTTGTCAGCCGATGGAAAAATAATGAGTAATCGATTCCAGAATGTGAGTTTTACCTCACTCGAAGATTGCTACGCACACGTAACGCCACAGGAATTGGAAATCATGCTGTTCTTGCGGGAATTGATTGTCGAGATAATCCCCGGCTGCACCGAAAAACTCAGCTATAATGTGCCATACTTTTACGGAAATTCGAGGATTTGCTATCTGTGGCCGGCATCGATTCCGTGGGGAAACGTGAGCATGAATGGAGTGCAACTCGGGTTCTGCGATGGTAATCTCCTTAGCGACCCAACAGGTTATCTCGAAAAAGGAAAGCGCAAACAAGTTTATTATAAAGAATTTACATCGATTGAACAATTCAGCGAAGGTGATGTGGAGCTCCTGCGGAATCTGCTCATCGAAGCTGTAGAGATGGATCGGAAGAAACGTCAGACAATAGTACGAACACGAATTTAAAGGAAGTAAAACCATGGCATATCTTATTTTATTACGGCACGGCGAGTCAGCGTGGAATTTAGAGAATCGTTTTACCGGTTGGGTGGATGTCGATTTATCACCCAAAGGTGAGATGGAAGCGACCAATGCAGGTACGCTGATTGCTCCGTATCCGGTTGATTATTTATTCACTTCCGTTCTCAAGCGGGCGATTCGAACAGCGGAAATTGCGCTTGCGACTGCCGGTAAGACGGATATTCCAACCGAACGTAATCAGGCGCTCAATGAACGCCATTATGGTGATTTGCAAGGACTTAACAAAGATGAGATTGGTCGTCAGTTCGGCGCTGAACAGCTCAAAACCTGGCGCAGGAGTTATGACGTGCCCCCGCCGAACGGAGAATCCCTCAAAATGACGCAGGAACGTGTGCTGCCATACTACCACGAGCACATTGTCCCGCTGCTCAAGCAGGGGAAAAATGTAATGATTACGGCGCATGGAAATTCTCTGCGCGCCTTGGTCGCCGAACTCGATAAGCTCACCAAAGAACAAATCTTAGAGCTCAATATTCCAACCGGAATTCCGCAGCTTTATACACTTGATAATGAACTCAATGTCTTGGATAAGAAATATTTAGGATGAGTGACTCAGTACTCAGCAATCAACAACCAATTATACTTTTAAAGGAACCATCGAATGGCTATTTACATAACGAGCGACTGTATTAATTGTGGGGCATGCGAACCAGAGTGTCCGAATACAGCGATTTACGAGTCGGGTGTCGTCTGGTCTTTAGGCGATACGACCTATACCGATTCAACTTCTCCGGGGAAATTCCACCGTGATTTCTGGTCACCGGATTATTATTATATCGTGCCTGATAAGTGCACGGAATGCAAGACCTTCCATGATGAACCTCAATGTGCGGCAGTGTGTCCGGTCGATTGCTGCCTGCCCGATCCCGAAAATGTGGAATCGGAAGAAAAGCTCATCGCCAAGGTCGAGTATTTGAATGTCATCGACCCGAATCGTCGTAGAAATTAAGCGGTGGCGGGCGATTCTCGATGTGAACTTCTCATAAAGCCGATACTATAATCTGTGTCGGCTTTTTTTATAGTACTATCAACTATTAGCGAAGATACTATGGAGCCAATTCAGGCAATTATAACCGTTGAACGTGGGCGAATCAGGTCAGTCGAGCCGATTTTCGGCGGCGTTCGTATCATCAGTGAAGCCGGTAATCACTGGTATCCCGACGCGTGGGCACTGCCCGGCTTGGTCGATTCGCATGCGCATATTTTTGGGCTTGGCGCGCGCCTCAATGGACTCGCAATCTATGATGCCATGAGTGCTGAGGAATGTATAAGTCGTGCAAGTCAGCATACTTCATTACGCGGAGGTTGGGTGGTGGGCATGGGGTGGAATCAAGAATTATGGCGCGTCAAGTCCTACCCGACGGCTGCGATGCTCGAC
>JBPOHH010000043.1:0-9315 GCA_052035765.1 Bacteroidota bacterium | reverse complement strand
TTTCCCGTATTAAGCCCCTTGTTCGATCTACATTTACACCTGCAGTCATGACCGACATCGGATTATTTGGCGGACTCTATGACGCCCGTTTCCCGGACTACGAGCACCCAATCTTAGTATCAAGCACCGACGGAGTAGGCACCAAGCTCAAAGTAGCATTTATGACCGACAAACATTCGACGGTCGGACATTGCCTGGTCAATCATTGCACCAATGACATTCTCGCTTGTGGGGCAAAACCGCTCTTTTTTTTAGATTATTTCGCAACCGGCAAGCTCGACCCGTCGGTCGCCGAACAGGTCGTACTCGGGCTTGTCAATGGGTGTAAAGAAAATGCCTGTGCATTAATTGGTGGCGAAACAGCCGAAATGCCCTCCATGTATTCGGCCGGTGAATATGATATCGCCGGAACAATTGTCGGTGTGGTGGACAAATCAAAAGTTCTCTCGCCGGCAAATGTCAAAACCGGCAATATTCTCATAGGGTTACCTTCAAGCGGACTCCACACCAACGGATATTCGCTCGCCCGTGCGGCGCTTTTCCCGACTTATACACCGGACACATATTTTGAAGAACTCGGCACCTCGCTCGGAGAAGCCCTTCTTGCAATTCACCGCTCGTATCTCAATATCATCACTCCCATGCTTGACGCACGATTAATTGCTGCGCTTTCGCACATTACAGGCGGAGGAATTATCGGAAATACTAAACGTATCTTACCGGCAGGCACTGCCCTTGAAATTGATTGGAATGCTTGGAAAATACCGTCTATCTTCAATATTATTCAGCAGACCGGATCGATTGCAACAGAAGAAATGCGAGAAGCATTTAATCTTGGAATCGGTATGATTCTCTGCGTCGAAGAACAGCATGTCGATACTGTGCTCAGAATGTGTGCCGATGAGCATCCGGTCGTTCTCGGTAGAATTATTGCTGACTAATGATGAAGCATCTTGGTGAATTACTTTCGGGGCTCGACGATATTTTGGTGTATGGTTCATCAGAACGTACCGTTACTTCTATTGAAAATGACAGTCGCCTGTGCCGTCAGGATTCTCTTTTTGTAGCAATCAGCGGTACGACGACCGATGGACATACTTTCATCGACGCTGCTATCGTGAATGGCGCACGAACAATCGTATGCGAGCATTTACCTTCACCACAAAGACCGGATTGCACCTATCTTCGTACCACTTCAGCACGAATAGCATGTGCAAGACTTGCCCATGCTTTTTATGACCAACCGTCTCAATCTCTTCGTATTATTGGTGTTACCGGTACCAATGGCAAGACGACGATTACCTTTCTCCTCAAGCAAATGCTGGAGTATTCGGGTGAAAAAATCGGATTAATCGGAACAACCGGAAATTACATCGGTCAAGACTATTTTCCGACCAATTATACCACTCCCGAAGCACCCGAACTCGTAGGATTGCTTGCCAAAATGCGTGACAGCGGCATTACGACGGTGGTGATGGAAGTGAGTTCCCATGCTTTAAGTATGTTCCGCGTTCTCGGGATCAGGTTTGCTGCTGCACTTTTTACAAACTTAACCCACGATCATTTGGATTATCATGGCACGATGGAATCCTATGCTCTTGCGAAGAAACAGCTTTTTGATGCCTTACCTACTACTGCGATTGCAGTGTTGAACAATGACAGTGAGTACGCACAGTTTCTGGCATCCGACACTCACTCAACGGTGGTGTTTGTCGGGCGTACTTCTTCATCACACTATAGAATTACGTCAGAATACATCACCAGTGCAACATCAGTATATTCTTTGAATGGACTTGTCATAACCACTCCGTTGGTCGGCCGATTCAATGTAGATAATTCTGCTGCCTGCTGTGCGATTTTACTTGCATCAGGATATGATGAACTAACTGTGCAATCAGCAGCGAAGAATGCAGTAGGAGCTCCCGGGAGAATGGAACGCTATTCCCTGCCCAACGGTGCGACGGCCATCATTGATTATGCTCATACACCTGATGCACTTGAAAAGGCACTGCAGACCTGTCGGGAAATGTTGCCTGAAAACGGTAACCTTTGTGTGGTTTTTGGTTGTGGAGGTGATCGTGACACTTCCAAACGGAGTGTCATGGGGAGTATTTCTGAACAGTATGCCGATACCGTCTATCTCACCAATGATAATCCACGCACCGAATCGCCTGATAAAATCATAGAAGATATCCGTTCGGGAATGCGGACATCGGCAGCAGTTGTTTCCATTACCGACAGAGCAGCAGCAATTGATACGGCTATTACACACTCATCAATTGGCGATATAATTCTCATCGCCGGTAAAGGGCATGAGACCTATCAAATCGTTGGCACAGAAAAAAGGTATTGCAGTGATAAAGTTGAAGTAATCAAGCATATATAAAAAAAGGCCGATTGTCAGACAATCGGCCTTTGTCGTGGTAAGTGTGGTGAGTAAGGGGACATTGTTAGGTTCGTACATTTAATCCCATAGTACCAAGAAGCGAATCGACGGCAAACTGTGCTTCTGCTGATGGCGTATGAGTATGTTCTAGATTCAGCACTTTATCGGCATATTTAACCGTTTGCTCACGGTGTGTGACGACGATACATGCTGTATCAGGGAATTTTCGCTTGAAAGCTTGCCAGAATCTACTCTCTGTACCGGCATCCATTGCTGCTGTACAATCATCCAAGAGTAATAGCTGTGGCGCTCGTACCAGGGTTCGCGCTATGGATAAACGCTGCTTTTGTCCACCGGAGAGCGATATCCCCTTTTGTCCCAATCTTGACTCTAATCCATTATCAAACCTTACAACCTCCGGTAATAATTGTGCAGTTTCGAGCGCGGAATTAATCTCACTTTCAGAGAAAGTATTGCCTAACTCTATATTTTGCATGATAGTTTCACTGAAGAGTACTGACTCTTGTTTCACATATCCTAAATACCGGGATAATTCCTCGGAAGAAATCTTCGACATCTCGACACCATTGAGTAGGATTTTCCCTGAAGTCGGCAGCAGATTCTTCGCTACCAATTCAAGAAGCGTCGTTTTTCCGACTCCAACTTCTCCAACAACTGCCAGAATTTCTCCTTTCTTCAATGTAAAACTCGTCGGTCTGAGTGCCGGGACAGATGAGTCCGATGCCGGATATTCAAACACAACATCCTGAAATATCAATGAATTGAATTCTTTTCCCTGCAAAAGATTTGTTTTGAACGGAAAATACTCAAAGTCTTTCTCAAGTTCTGTATCCGAAAGACGTTCAGCGTATTTCATGATTTGCTTCGATGATGCCCACGACCAGCAGAGCGTCCAAATTGGTTCAACTAAGCGGTCGAGATACATCACAAAGAGTAAAAATGTGCCCAAGTCGATGGTATTATTGATAGTAAAGTAACTCCCGACAATTACCGTAATAATCGTTCCGATGTGATTGGTCAGCATCGAAAACAAATGCACAAGTTGATTAATTCTCAGAAAGTCTTTTTCCCGTCTTACACGTTCGTCAAGCGCTTGCTGATACTTATGTAATTGATCCTGTTCACTTTGCGTACTCTTGACGACACGAATTCCCGACAAACATGTCTCGAGAAGATTGTTGCATTCGGAGACGGCTTCCTGTTTTGCTTCTGCATACCGTACCAGCCGTTCCTGCGCACGGGAGAGAATGACCACTAAAAACGGCAGCGGTAAAAAACTCCACAGCGTTAACTGCCAGGAATAATAGGTCATTACCGAAAGCGAAAAGCCCAGAATGAGAATTGCTTCAATCGGACGCATGACGCCGGAACATCCGAACCACGAGATACGATCATGAGCGCCGTCGATATCATCGGTGAGACGAGTGAGCAGGTCTCCGGTTCTGTACTTCTGAAAAAATCCAAACCCTTTGCGTGTAAATATGTTGTAATAAAACACACGCACCTGTTCTGCCATTCGGAAATTCATCCGTGCTCTCGATAGCGGAAGTATTCTTGAAAATAGCTCATGAATAATTCCCACAAAAAAGTACAGCCAGATTGCCGAATGTATGCTCTTAATGTCAAACTTTCCTTGTAATTGATCGACAATCAACTTTAGCATAATCGGGAATCCTGTTTTGAGCCCGATGGTAATCACCGTCAGTGTTAGAACGATGGTCATTTGTTTGGCATTATTCCGCCAAAATCTCATAAACCATTGTAATAGATTATACATAGTGCGTTACTCCTGTTTGTAGTTTGTATAATTGAGCATACATGCCGCCCTTTTCGAGCAACTCACGATGACCCCCCTGCTCGACTAAACGCCCCTTATCCATCACAAGGATGATATCTGCATGGATAATCGTTGCAAGTCTATGAGCTATAATGACAGAAGTACGTCCTTCGAGTAGTTTGTTCAAGCTCTCCTGTACACGTGCTTCAGTAACCGGATCGACCGAACTCGTCGCTTCATCTATTACTAATATATCAGGGTTAAAAGCGAGAGCCCGCGCGAATGATAAGAGCTGACGTTCACCATACGACAGATTCTTCCCATTTTCAACCAGCATTGTGTCGAGACCATTTTCGAATCGATCAATTATATGCTCGATATCAAGATTTTGAATCGCCGCCTCGACTGCGTCATCCGAGATATCTGTTCGCAGCGCTTTGAGATTCTCACGAATTGTACCGGGAAATAAAAATATATCCTGCATCACAAAACTCATTTTGGCTGCAAGGTCTGCTTGATTGAACTCGCGTATATCTGTGCCGTCGATCGTAATCCTGCCACTCGACACATCATACCATCGTGTGAGAAGGGACAGTATCGTCGTTTTTCCGGCACCGGTCGCACCAACAATTGCAACAGACTTCCCTTTTGGTATCTCAAACGACACTCCATTGAGTACGTGCTTGTCTGAATAACCGAACTTCACGTTTTCGAATCGTATCGCCGACTCAAACTTCTTCATTTTCAACGGCTTTTCAGGATTACCGACTTCCGGCTTCATATCGAGAAGGTCAAAAATCCGTTCTGCTGCCCCCATAGATTTTTGGAGTTCGCTGATTTGCTCCGATATCATAATTAACGGATGGATAATCGCCGCAACATATTGAATAAATAGCCAGATAGTGCCGACGGTCATCGTTCCTGAAGCGATTCTTCCTGCTCCGATATGGAGGATGATAACATTGACAATGACCGGCGTGAGGAACATGATGAACCAAAACACGGCCTCAATGCTTTCTATTTTCGTAGCATAGACCGTTTTTTCTCGGTTCATCGCCCCAAATTTTTGACGCGACCAATCGAGATTCCCCAGATTGCGAAGGAGTGGAATTGCGGTGATATGTTCACCGGTGAAGCCAGTGATCGATGCATACAACTCTCTGTCTTTTCTAAACATAGGCCGCATTTTGCCGAAGACGATTATAGCGCTGCCGATAAACAACGGAGCGCAGAGGAGAACGTAGAGCGTAAATTCAGTGCTCACGGTAAACATGATCACCAGCGACACACCAATATTGAGCACTGCGCCGAACATCTGCAATCCGACGGAAGAAAACAGCATAAACAAACGCTGTGAGTCCGACTCAATGCGCGAGATGAGCTTGCCTGTTTCGGTGGTATCAAAGAATCGTATCGAGAGGGAGAGTACATGATTGAGCAGTTTTTTCTTGAGATCGCTTACGATTGTAATTCCCATCGAACCAACGACTAACGACTGAAAATACTCAAATCCCCGATGAAACACCAGCATACCAAGGTATGCGAGCGCCAGCCAAAGGAGCACAGAAGGATTGCCGGGTGTGATACCGTCATCAATAATTTTTCGAAATATCAGCGGTAATCCTGCCAGAAATACTGTTGATAGTATAGCAGAAACGACGGCCCATATCAATTCCCGCCTGTGACCACTAAATAAAAATATCATGCGCTTGAAGACAGAAAGCTTGATCGCCTTTTTCTGTACTTCTGCGAAATCGTCATTTTCTTCAAATAAATCAAACATTGGTTTTCTTTCGGTAAATAGTTGTTTTGTAACATTTTAAGATTGAATAAGTGGATAAAAAATATATTTGTCAATACTATAATCCGTCGTTTAATCAATTATCCTTGCTGCGTAATTTCGATGAGCATTCGCGCAAGTTCTTTTGGATTATCGTGTATCATTTCATGTCCACTATTTTCTAATTCAAGAACCGTACACCGTGGGCACAATTCTTTAAGCTTTTCGGCATCTTCCGGTCGTAAAAGCGAATTTTCGCCGTTTGCCCTAATTGCGTAAATACTACAGGATAAAGAATTTAATTCCTCAAGCACATCCGTATAATGTGCATCTTTCGCTATTCCATTCACTGCGATTGGGGTTATGTCAATGGCATCTGAAAACGCCAGAACTTGAGTAGCCCATGTTTTGCTATACGGTGGATAAAATGGTGGGAAGTCACCAACTACAAATGCTTTAAGAGACGCAGCAAAATTTTGTGCAGCACGAATACCAATTGTCGATCCAATGGAATGTCCAAAAAGCACACAAGATTGGATTTTCTCATGCTCAATTACTGCCTGAATATCTGATGCTTGGTCTGAAAGTGTATAGCCGGACTCGGGTGAGGAACTCTTTCCCCTTCCCCGTAAGCTGATAATAATATGAAAGGCAGGTAAATGTTCGCTGAGCGCATCATGCACTTCATCTGCTGAGTTTACCGCTCCCGGAATAATAACAATTGGGCATCCGCCAAACTCTGAATTGACGCTTATGTAGGATATGGTTACATTGTTATTGAGAATTGCGTTGTACTGTATATTCATATTGTACACCTCTAATAGTAATTTTTAAATTAGTTAATATATAATAATGGACTTAGTATCCGAAATATGGGTAAATGGATACTACTTTCGCTTGAAAATTACCGATGCAATTTTTAGGTGCACTTCTCAGTGTAGAATTGAGAAGGAACAAAAAAATATATGCTACTTCTACGCACAAGCATCATAAAGTTGCTTTTGCAGAGAATTTGATAATTGTACTTACGAAATGATTTGTATGGCGCTTTCAACGATTGAAATGCCGAGCGAAGTCAGAATGCCCGCACTGCTGATGTTAGCAGGTGCGAACCGGTACGGAGAGTATGTTCATAGGGGGTTCTCCTTTCAGAGGAGTGCAGAAATTGTCGCATATAATGCTAATTCAGGTCGGATGGAAGCGGCGGCTCGGACGTGCAGAAGCGGCGGCTCTATCGGAGAAAATTATATCTTTGCGAACTGTAATCGATGCGAAAATAGAGTATTTACATCGTACCGCAAATTAAATTTTGGTCATTTAGGGAAATATTTTCTTCATTTTTATTTTTATTGTACAATATATTATGCTTGAAGATTACGAAAGAATTTCCGTATTTTTGAGTCAGTTCATCTCTGATTTTTGGATTAATGGTTTACCTAAACGAACAATGTTATGCAGTTGACTTCCCGCGAAATTCGTCAGTCTTTTCTCGATTTTTTTTCTGAACGTGGCCACCGAATCGTACCAAGCGCGCCCGTCGTACCACACGGCGACGCCACTCTCCTCTTTACGAATGCCGGTATGAATCAGTTCAAAGATGTGTTTCTTGGCGTCGGCAAGCGCGATTTTACACGTTGCGCCGACACCCAAAAATGTATCCGCGTCTCCGGCAAACAAAATGATTTGGAAGAAGTCGGCTATGACACATACCATCATACATTTTTTGAAATGCTCGGTAACTGGAGCTTTGGTGATTATTACAAAGAAGAAGCTATCGCAATGAGTTGGGAATTGCTCACTAAAGTGTGGGAATTACCAATGGATAGAATTCATGCGACCGTCTTCCGCACTGATGACGAAGCATACGATATTTGGCGTCACTACTTACCCGAAAGTCAAATTCACCGATTTGACGAAAAAGATAATTTTTGGGAAATGGGCGATACAGGACCATGTGGACCGTGCTCCGAAATACACTTCGACCGCACTCCCGACTTATCGGGCGGACCTCTTGTGAATAAAGGTGTCCCTGAAGTAATAGAAATCTGGAATAATGTTTTTATTCAATACAATCGTAAGCCTGATGGTTCATTAGAGAAACTCGTTTCGACTCATGTAGATACAGGCATGGGTTTTGAGCGTATTTGTTCGGTTCTGCAAAATAAATCTTCAAATTATGAAACGGATATTTTTGCTCCACTCCTCTCTAAAATCGAACAATTATCCAATAAGAAATATGAATCTGCATTAGACAGCGAAATTGGTATTGCCATGCGCGTCGTTGCCGATCACATCCGTACTCTCGCCTTCTCCATAGCCGATGGTGCTATCCCGGGAAATGATGGTCGTGGGTATGTCCTGCGTCGTATTCTTCGGCGTGCTTCACGGTATTCGCGTAATCTTGGATTCCGCGAACCTGTTCTGTGGAAATTAGTACAAACGCTTGTCGATACAATGGGCGATATTTTCCCGGAAATCGTTCAGCAGCAAGCAATTGTCGAGCGTATCATCCGCGCTGAAGAAGATAGCTTTTTGCAAACTTTAGATCGTGGACTTGAGCGTTTTGGTGATATTGAGCGTTCGGTGCGAGCAGCTGATTCAACGACCGTTTCCGGCGAAGATTCATTCCAACTGTATGATACATTTGGATTTCCGATTGATTTAACAGAACTCCTCGCTCGTGAACGTGGGCTGACTATCGATACCGATCGCTTTAATGCCCTGATGCAGGAACAAAAAATACGTTCCCGCGCAGCTCGCAAAGCGCATATTCAACAAGTCGAGCTCCCGACGGTGGATGCCAAAACGGAGTTTGTCGGTTGGAATGATTTGAGTGCTGAATCGACAGTACTTTATGTAAAAGAAAATCAAATTGTGCTCGATAAGTCGCCTTTCTACGTTGAAATGGGCGGTCAGCAAGCTGATTTCGGTGAAATTATCGTTGGCGGTAATCGCTATGGAATCATCGATGTGCGGAAGTCCGGCGATGCAATCATTCACTTTGCTGATTCTGATGTAGAACATCTCGTTGGCGATTTGGCAGTTGCAACGGTCGATTCTAGACGTCGGTGGGATATTCAACGCAATCACTCGGCTACTCACCTTTTACATGAAGCATTACGACGCGTTCTTGGTAATCATGTGCAGCAGTCGGGTTCGCTTGTCGCTCCCGATGCCCTCAGATTTGACTTCTCGCATTTCCAAAAAGTCAGTACTGAGGAACTTCTTGAAATTGAACACATTATCAACGACAAAATCCGTGAACGATTCCCTGTGCAAACGCTCGAATTGCCAACTGAAGAAGCGCGGAAGATTCATGGCGTGAAGATGTTTTTTGGTGATAAATACGGC
>JBPOHH010000622.1:0-2268 GCA_052035765.1 Bacteroidota bacterium | reverse complement strand
TACGAGCAATGGCAGGCAGACCAAAAAGCCGAACGCAAGAAAAAGCGTGAAGCGAAGCGATAATCGAAAAAGGCGTTCTTCGGAACGCCTTTTTTTTGTTTATTTATGTAGTTGTAAGTTCATCTCACATACGGACACGCCACCAATTGCCCCATTCCCTTATCCTGCATTTGTGGAATAGAATTCGCGCATTCGGGCTTGGCTATCGGACAGCGGGTGCGGAAACTACAGCCGCTCGGCTTGTTGAGCGGGTTCGGAATATCTCCTTGCAATACAATACGTTGCTTGTCTTTTCTGCGTGGGTCGGGTTGCGGTACTGCTGATAATAACGCCGATGTATAGGGATGTTTCGGTTCGAAAAATACTTTGTCCGCTGCACCAATCTCCACCATATTTCCTAAATACATCACGGCAATTCTTGTTGAAATATGATGCACCACCGACAAATCATGCGCCACGAACAAATACGAAATCCCGAATTCATCACGCAAGTCTTCCATAAGGTTAATTACCTGCGCCTGCACCGACACGTCGAGCGCCGAAACAGGTTCGTCACAGACAATAAGATCAGGATTTGTCGCAAGTGCGCGCGCAATACCAATTCTCTGCCGCTGTCCGCCCGAGAATTCATGCGGGAAACGAGCAGCGTATTCCGGTTGCAAGCCCACCTGTTGCAGCAACCATTCTACCTGGTCACTCACTTCTTTTTTAGACATTTCCGGCTTATGGAGTTCGATAGGTTCAGCGACAATCTGCTTGACCGACAAGCGCGAATTCAGCGATGAATACGGATCCTGAAAAATCATCTGAATTTTCGAGCGATACTGCCGCATGTCCTTGGTCGATAAGTTAATGAGATCGGTCGTCTTACCGTCTTTTTCGTGATAAATCACACTGCCGCCCAAATGCACGTCCGGCGACACATGACGCAGAATATTGATAATCGCACGTCCAACGGTCGTCTTGCCGCAGCCGGATTCTCCTACAAGACCAAGCGTCTCGCCGCGATGAATGGTAAAGCTCACGTCATCAACGGCTTTAACCTGACCGACTTTCTTTTGAAATACGCCGCCGAAGATCGGAAAATGAACCTGTAAGTTCTTGACTTCTAATAATATGTCTTTGTTACTCATGGATTTGTCCTCCTGCGATTTCCGGCTGAACTAAATGGCACCGAACAAAATGTCCGGTGGTAATTTCGACAAGTGGTGGCTCGATGGTATCACATTTTTCAATCTTTTCGGTACACCGCGTGCAGAATTTACAACCGACAGGGAAATTCAAAATACTCGGCACATTACCCGGAATCGCCTCCAAACGCTCATGTTTCTCGCCCTGCTTGTGCGCATGAGGGATAGACTTCATCAGCCCGCGCGTGTACGGATGCAGCGGTCGGTCAAATAATTCAACGACCTCGGCAATTTCCTGAATCTTGCCGCCGTACATCACCACGACACGTTGGCACAACTCCGCAATCACCGCCAAGTCATGCGTAATGAGCAAGATAGCCGCTTCTTTACGCTTTTCTTTGAGTGTGAGCATGAGGTCGAGAATCTGCGCCTGAATCGTTACGTCGAGCGCTGTGGTGGGTTCGTCCGCGATAAGCAACGCAGGATTACACGCCAGCGCAATCGCGATCATCACCCGCTGCCGCATTCCACCGGAGAACTGATGCGGATAGTCGTCAATCCGCTTTTCGGGAGCAGGAATACCGACCAAACGGAGCATTTCAATTGCGCGGGTGCGGGCTTCTTCTTTGGAGACATGTTCATGCGCCATAATCACTTCGCCGATTTGCATGCCGATTTTGAACACCGGATTGAGCGATGTCATCGGTTCCTGAAAAATCATCGCAATATCATAGCCGCGCACATCATACATCTCTTCATAGCTCAGCTTGAGGATATCACGACCATTATAGAGAATTTGACCATCGACGATTTTCCCCGGCGGGTCAGGGATGAGCTTCATGAGCGAGAGGGCCGTTACGGACTTACCCGAACCCGACTCACCGACCAACCCGAGCACTTCACCTTTGTAAATATCAAAGGATACACCATCGACAGCTTTCGCCATTTTCCCTTCGACATTGAAGTACGTGCGGAGATTTTTAATTTCAAATAGTTTTTCTTGTGCCACTCTGATTTTCCTTTGTGATATTCAGTAATTCACTTATATTTAAAGAGCATAACGACGTTTGGTTCTCTTCTGCAACTTCCAAACCATCGCCTGCGGTCACCCGTTGCCGTCCAACCGGCAGCAGGACAC
>JBPOHH010000794.1:0-8197 GCA_052035765.1 Bacteroidota bacterium | reverse complement strand
ATAACGTTATAGACAACCGTTAACCAAAGACTTAATCAACTCAAAAATGGAAAATTTTGAAGAAGTACTTATAAAATACAACTGGCCCAGACGGACTGAAATGCCGGTACAATCTATTGACCAGATTGAAAGCATTATTAATTTCAAACTTCCAGCCGACTATGCAGCTTATATTCAAAACTATGTCGGTTTTGAGGCACCTATTGGTAAAGAGTATGTCCGACTTTGGGCTTTAGAAGAACTGATAGAAATAAACAAGGCATATTGTATTTTCGCCTATTTGCCTAAAACAATAGGAATCGGTGGGAATGGCGGAGGGGATTTTATTGCAATTGAACTGACTGACGATGACAAGTACAGAATCGTTCTTTCGCCTTTTATTGACTTAGACATACAGTATCATATTGAAATTGGGACTTCATTTACAGACTTTTTATTTCGCTTGGACAATGGACAAGAATGGTTTGGAAGTTAATCAGTTCCCCGTCCCGCCAGGCACTACACCCGACGGCAATTATTTATCGAATAAGCGCTTGCTGAGGAAGTGGCGAAGAGACGTTTTATCGGTATATGTTGCCGGTCGATAGCAACAACTAAACGGCCTGAATCCACCAAACCACCACCACCACCCCACCATACAAATCTCTTCCCTCTCTGCGAACTTAGCGCTACCTCTGCGAACTTTGCGTTAAAACCTGATTTTAATTCAACAAGTTAGGAAGTATTTAAAATTTATCAGCGCGCTAACCTTCCGGCTGCGTATTTTTGGCGTAACTTTTTCTTCGCAGTAGTGCGATATTCCCTATGAATTTCAATTCCACTGAAGGATCGTTCTATGAAAATTCTTGTCTTCGTTTGTATGATGTTTGCCGCGTGCAGCATACTGCATGCCGGTGGCGCTGCCTTGCAAATTGTACGTCCAAGCGCCGGTGAATTGCTCGCCGAGACGGATACCATAACTATTGAATGGTCAGGCGTGACTGCGCAAGATACTGTTATACTTGAATTTAGCACTGATAATGGAAGAAGCTGGTCGCTCATCTCCGATCAGGCAACCGGACTCAAATTCCCGTGGACTATTCCTGCCCGCTCGTCTGATAGCTGCATTTTGCGCGTTGCACAACGTGCGTTTCCCTACGCTACTCTTACTATTCCTCATAAATTTCCGGTGACAGACCTGACGTACACCGCTGATGGCACGAAACTCCTGACGGTGATGAGTGATGGCACCATTACCAGATGGAATGGACTCACCGGCGGCGCCGAATATTCGAATACCGCCAATGCGCTGTACATCGCGTCGAGTCCGTCGGGGCAGTATTTTGCCGTGACACACAAAGATGCCACAGGCACGATTTGGGATGCAAATACAGGGCTCAAACGAACGACAGGATTTGGATTTACTTCACCTAATGGTGCGGGACGGATTGCTTTTTTAAATAATGATACCATCGCACTGCCCATTGGAAGTAGTATAAATACCATAAAATATGGGGTTCCAAGTGCATTTATTTCATCAGGTTATGGAAATTATAATCACACTCGAACTGTCATCGAAGCACGATTTAATTTGCTCAAGACACGGCTCATTTCCTGCGGAGATGACACAGCCATTATAAGGGATTTCAGAGTGGGCATCAATAAAGTAACAGGGCGGCTCGGTCACAAATCAAATGTCTGGTCGGTCGATCTTTCGCCGGACGCATCCCGTGCCCTCACGAACGACAAAGCCGGGAATGTCTATTACTGGAATGCTCTTACCTCCACAATGCTCTCACAGCTTGGCGATAAAAGCTTTACCATGTCCCGCTTGAGTCCGGATGGAAAATTCGCACTCGGCGGTGGCAGACTCCAAACCAACAACGGCAAGCCCGCCGCGCTCGGCGTGGTGTGGGACCTGACAAGCATGAGTATTGTTCGATACTTACGCGGACACACCGCCAATATCAATGCCGTCTGCTATTCTCCCGACGGCAAGCGCATGGCTACCGCAAGCGCGGATGCAACAGTGAAGATATGGGATTTAACAGAAACTCAGAACGCAGTGTCGGGTGTATGGAAGATGACGCAGCCCGCTCTGACAGCAGGACTTATCGACGCCGGACAATGTTTTGCCGGCACAATCAAAGATACCCTCCTCCCCGCCGCCCTTCAAAATCTCGGCAGCGCTCCGGTGAGAATTCAATCGATGCGGCTCACGGGCGGTGATTCATCGTACTTTACTCTTCGCAACAGCATTTCAATTCAATCCATTACCGCCGGTTCTTCCGAGACGCTCGATATTGAATTCAGACCCGATGCAGCGCGTCTATTCACCACAACGCTCGAAATTATTACCCAAAATCAAGTAGTGCGTATTCCGGTGCGCGGCGAAGGTATGGAACGTGTTCTCGGCTATTCGTCAAGCATTGACCTCGGACGCGTCTATGTCGGGGACCGGCGCGATACGACGATTCAGGTCGTCGTGACCAATCTGACAAAGCAAGGTGTTGAAATTACAGCAAGTACCTTAGCAGGTGACGGACAGATAACGCTTCAGGGCGGTGGCAATGGCTTCACACTCACCGCCGGTGAAACACGGACAATGACCTTTTCATTTGCTCCCGTGCAAGCAGGTATCGTGACGTCAACTCTCTCGTTCGCATACAAAGGGTTTGGTTCGCCGGCGACACTCCGCATCACCGGAGAAGGCGTCTGCAGCGGTGGCAAGGAGACAATCAGCGCGGGAAGTATCCCGGAGATTCTCCCCGAACAAATCATCGACATTCCTATCATACTATCATTCCCGGCTAATGACTTACCAAGTACAAGCCGCGAGTATTCCTTCAATGTCCGCTACAATGCCACGGTGCTTTTGCCGATGGATTCGACACCGGTCGGCACTGCTTCCGGCAATGACCGTATCATCACGTTCGCAGGTCGGCAGAATGGCAACGACACGCTTGCGGTGCTGCGTTTTGCGACGGCAGTCGGAACGGAGGAAACGACCCGTATAGCGATTGAAAATTTCACGTGGACTGCCTGCGGAACGACTGCGACGGCGGCAAGCGGTATGGTCAAGGTGATAGTGTGTACGTCCGGCGGACCGCGACTCTACAACCCGAACGGACAAGCGGCAAGCTTGAAAATTACGCCGAATGACGTCAAAAGCGGCACGCCGACGATTAATTTCCACACACCTGAACGTGGCATCGTGGAGCTAGCATTCGTGAATTATCTGGGTGAATCAACGGTGATTTTTTCGGGGAATTGCGCAATTGGCGACTATGCACTCCCAATACCTAGTGATAATCTCCCGGCAGGAGTGTATTTTGTGCGGATGACGACCCCGACGGAAGTGCTGACGGAGAGAGTTGTCGTGCGGTAGGAATGACTTGTTAGTTTTTAAGTCATCTTGCTTCTCTAACATTTTTTGGTTTGCTGGGGTCATCTTCCAGTGTAGGGGCGAATTGCAGTCGCCCAAACCCAAGCACGACTAATGCGAATGCGATTCGCCCCTATGGTCTAAATTCTATGCTCCACAAAAATTGTCAGAGCACCGTAATCTATCTTTAGTATTGTTGAATTTGCAACAGATTTTAATATAATTATGACATCAATGAAATTCGTTAGTTTTCTTATAATCTTCATACTTGTTGTACATTCTGGTATTGCATTTGAAGATGTACGGCGTCCGGATGGTATTATTAAATCTGCAAAAGGAGGATACCTCCATTGTTCTGTTTATGTACAGGACTACTACCGAGGAGATTTCACTTCCGGTAAAAAGCAAAAGGTTGAGGATATAACTTTTAATGGAGATGGGAAAGTTACGGAAAGAATTACCTTTAACCCAAAGGGAGTGTTGACAAAAAAAGAAACCTATACCTATGTAGGAAATAATTTGAGTGAGACCGTTGTTTATGACAAGCCGAATGATACTCTGGGTTTTAAGACCGTCTATGTATATGATGAGAAAAACAATGAGATTAAACGACACTGCTCCCTTGGCAATAGATCGCTCAGTATAGTGACCAATATTTCCTATAATTCGGAGGGTAGAAAAACAGAAGAAGTGACATATACTGCCGATGGCTTAGTTGATTATACCTATAGATACCACTACAACTCTAAAGGCAATCTGACTGAAAAATATTTTGAATATGGAAACCCTAAAAAGGGGGCAAAGAGTAAGACTACCTATACATACAATGCCAAAGACTCTGTAATTGAATCTACGTCCTATTCCGACAACATAATCAAACATGTTTCATCAATTACGTATGACAAACGTGGAAACCTTATGCAGGAAAAAACAAGCTCTCCCGATAAGTCCTTTCGGGCAGAGAACACCTTCAAATACGATGCTAATGACCGTTTGATAGATGAAACTTATTCTTCTTTTAATTCAAGATTTGGACTCGGTGCGATGAAATTTGCTTATACGTATAAGTATGACGGTGTCGGTAATAAAATTGAATCAATATACTATGATGGAAGTAATCCTAGAAGACCAACACACCGAAATGAATACGTTTATTCGAAGTAATGCATAGATTCCCATGAAATTACCCGCCTTCCTCAAATGTCCTGACTGCAAAGCTCCGCTTCTTCTGAGCGAGGATGAACGCGTGGCCAAGAAATTCACGTGTCCGGAATGCGGGTATGGCTATGACTATACCTCATCCGAGATACATCCCCGCACGATTGGTTCTTTTCTCAGCGGTGAAGATATTTTTACCGTTACGGTGAATAAGAATGAAATTCACGTAGTCTATCTGCCGGATAAAGAGGTCATCGCGCTCTACAATGGAGATATTGTTGCGCGTAAGTTGATTCATTGGAACGTCCTTGCAGAGGAACACGAGCTAACCTTTGCCGCCAAGGAACAAGGACGCGAGCGAATCTATCGTGTGGTGGTGTATAGTAGCACACATGACACGACGTATAGCTTGTACTGTTCGATCTACCGTCAAGGAAAGTTGATTTTCGGTGATGAAAGCGCTACTTCTAAAGCAGGCTGGCATGCTCTCGTTATTTTCTCCGTTGTGCTGATACTGCTTATACTGCTGAGCCGCTGATATTTTTTGGTGATGCAACGCGTGGCGAAGCGAAAGCATAGCACGCTGATTTTGTATAATGTACTATGATGTTCGCCGGTAGCTCATCTTCCATCGTACCAATCTGCACCACCAGCGGGCCATTACGCAAGAAGCAGCACTGCATTCCTCAATTCTTCGCTCAGTCACCGGCTGAAGAAGTACTGCAATGTCGCTTCCAATCCCATAACTCCAAGCATTGTCTGGTATCCTCGATATATTGTGAAATAGTCATTCTTTGTCTACAATATTTTTTCGTAATTTCGTCCAGCGGTCGCGCTATTTTTTAAGGTATTCCGGTCAATTTCCCGTTTTGTATTTTGAGCAAATCATTTCTACTCATTCTTAATCTACTCTCGAGCATCATTGGCATTACAGCTGTGATTGCGGTCATGGTGTCTGTGGACGGTTTCTCGTCAGGCACTTCTGCGACGTCCGGCTGTTTTGGCTGGCATGGGTGTTCATTGTCAACGGCGACCGATAGGCCTTCGGACTCTCCTGATATGCCTTCGGACAACACCTCGACCGATGACGGGGAGAGTTCGCAGAAAGAGAAAGAAGAGAAAGAAAAAGAAAAAAAGTCTGAATATGAAGACGGTCTCCTCGGCAGCCTTCATTCTATCCCCTTTGAATCGTCCGTCGTTCGCGCATACTTCCATCATCATTGCGCGGTACTTACCTGCATTATCATCGACAAGCCCACACAGCCACCAAAGAACGCAGGCTAACCGTCTGATTCTCATACACTTCCGGGCATATTCGCTTCCAACTGATTCGTGATTCCTGACGATAGCACTCGTGCTTTCGCCGGGGAACGGGTGCGGTTGTGTGCATTCGAACCTAACCTTTTTCTCGGTCATTTCTATTCAGGATTAATTCTATGAACTTACGTTTTCTTTCCGTTGATAATTTCAAGCGTGATTTACCGGCAGGGCTGGTGGTCTTTCTGGTAGCACTTCCACTGTGTCTTGGTATTTCACTTGCCTCGGGTGCGCCTTTTTTCAGTGGACTTATTTCCGGCATAATTGGCGGAATAGTTGTTGGATTTTTAAGCACATCGAATCTCAGCGTCAGCGGTCCTGCTGCCGGATTGGCGGCATTAGTGCTTGCGGCGATTACCAATATAGGTTCGTTTGAGCTATTCCTCTGTGCAGTGCTTATTGCCGGGATTCTTCAAGTACTTATGGGCATTGGAAGGTTAGGCGGCATTGCCGAATACTTCCCGTCGAGCGTGATCAAAGGCATGCTGACAAGTATCGGGATACTAATCGTAGCCAAGCAGATTCCTCATGCCGTAGGGTATGACCGCGACGAAAAGGGGACTCTCACACAACTCTTCCCTTTTGGGAATGAAGACTGGCATGAATTGCTTCTGCCGCTGCAGCATATTGATGCCGGTGTACTCTTTATTTGCTTGCTTTCTATGGCAATTATGCTTCTCTGGGACAAACCGTTTATTAAAAAACGCGTCAAAATGGTTCCCGGCGCTTTAGTCGCTGTGATTGTGTCGGTAGTGTTGAATGAAGTATTCAAGTCCACATCGAGCCCAATGGCAATCGCCGATGAACATCTTGTGCAGATCAAAGCAGCTGGCAGTGTATCGGAATTTTTTGGATTTTTCCGCTTCCCTGACTTCTCGGGTTTTGCCAATGGTAAAGTCATCGTCACGGGAATTATGATCGCAATTATTGCCTCACTCGAAACATTACTCAGCATCGAGGCAGTCGATAATCTCGACCCCGAACGCCATGTGACGAATACTAATAAAGAGCTGTTTGCTCAAGGAATTGGGAATATTGCCTCCGGTCTCATCGGCGGTCTCCCGATTACAAGCGTCATCGTCCGCAGCAGTGCCAATATTAATGCCGGTGCCAAGACGAATCTCTCGACCATCTTCCATGGACTGCTCCTTCTCGTCTGCGTGGTCTCGATTCCGTTTTTGCTTTATATGATTCCGCTTGCTTCCCTTGCGGCGATTCTTCTGCTGACGGGCTATAAACTAGCCAAACCGTCGATGTTTATGCAGGTGATTAAGAATGGAAAATATCAGGCAATTCCTTTCTTTACAACTGTTGCCGTCATTATAGGCATCGACCTGCTCGGACTCTATCCACCCTTCAAAGGTGAAGGTCTGCTCATCGGCGTGGTCGCCGGATTGTTCGTCGCGTCTCTTGCGATTCTCCATGGTAACCTCAAGAATTCCTACTACTTCCACAAAGAAAAATACCATGAAAATGATATTATTCAATTACATTTATCGGAGGAAGTGTCGTTTTTGAATAAAGCCAGCATCCGTGAAACACTCGAACACATCCCGCACAATGCTACCATCATTATCGATGCAATGTCCACAAAATATATTGACTTTGACGTACTCGAACTCATCAAAGAATTCCGGGACATCAAAGCGCCGCTTAAAAATATCAAATGCACACTCAAAGGATTCAAAGAACGCTATCAAATCGACAACAGCTATAGTATGCAATCCTCTCATTAATGATTTACATTATCCATTATCCATTATCCATTAACCATTAACCATTAAAAAAACTTATGAAACAATCTTATCTCCGCCTGCTCGAAAACAACAAAGCATGGGCGACCCTCAAAAAATACAATGACCCGGATTTTTTCGAACAATTAGCAAAAGGTCAAACCCCCGAATACCTGTGGATCGGATGTTCGGACAGCCGCGTCCCTGCCAATGAAATCACCGGCACAAAGCCGGGTGAACTCTTCGTACACCGGAACATCGCCAACATGGTCGTTCATAGCGACATGAACATGCTGAGTGTACTCTCCTACGCCGTTGAAGTGCTCAAAGTGAAACATATCATCGTCTGCGGACACTATGGCTGCGGCGGTGTAATTGCTGCAATGGGCAATAAACAATATGGCTTAATTGACAACTGGCTCCGTCATATCAAAGATGTCTATCGGTATCATTATCCGGAATTGGATGCCATTACCGACCCAGAGCTGCGTGCCCGCCGCTTCGTCGAACTCAATATTATCGAGCAGGTGCATGACCTGGGCAAGACCTCCATTGTCCAAAATGCCTGGAAAGATAATCAGCCGCTCCATATTCACGGCTGGGTATATGATGTGAAAGACGGCTT
>JBPOHH010000249.1:0-6301 GCA_052035765.1 Bacteroidota bacterium | reverse complement strand
CTTCGTCGAGCATGTCTATCGCGCCGACGAGCTCTTGGCGGAGTGAAGAGTCATCGGTGCTAAGCTCATGCTGAAGGGTGATTTGCTTAATCAATGGAAATACACTCGTCTCTTCTTGTGTGATATGACTGAGGAGTTCGCCGCTCATTCTTTGAAAAAGCTCTTGAATTTCAATCACTTCGGGATGTTTTGCTGCATGCGCATTCACTACTTTTTGCAGGTGCATTTCGATTATCGGGATCATCGTTCGCACGTAGGAATGGTGCTGTTGCACGATATAATCAGCCAAGAATTCAACACTCCAATCATTATAGCGCTGATGATTGCCGGGCTCCTGCGGCAGCGACGAGAGTTCGGTCATCACTCCGGAGATATCAATCCCCTTTTCCTGACAGGCGAGATTGAGTGGCCGCTTGCCCTTGCAGCAAAAATCGAGATTGTAGCGTTCGAATACCTCGGCAGCGCGGAAATCATCGGCGACAATTCGGGCGAGACTCTTGGTCTCAAGTGTGGATGTAAGTACCATAAAAACATTCCTCTACTAAAAATTAAACAATTCACTGAATCGAAATTACCGTATTAGAAAACCTCAAAATATGATTTTTGTCATAAATTGAAGTATAAAGAGTATTTTATCTTAAATATAGACAAATTCTATCACAAAACAGGACGTTTCTTCAAAATTGAACGTATGAATGAGCTTGAATTTACCGGCTTTCCGGCTTTTTAATGCTACTTAAAATATCGTTTTCCGACAGACGATGTCCGAAGGTATTGACGCGCGCAGCTAAGTCTGAGAGCTTTATCGTCGATAGAAGTTTTGCAATATCCGTTCGAATCGTCGCCCAGTGATCGTGCACCGGACAGGGAACAGCATTCCCGCAATTGGGCAAGCCGAGAAAGCATTCCGTAAAAATCTGATCACCGTCGATCGACCGCACCAAGTCGATAAGCAAAATAGCATCCGGACTCCGTGCGAGCATAATGCCTCCGTTCGGTCCGCGGTATGAACTCATAATACCATCCTGCGTAAGGGTTTGCAGGATCTTCGTAAGAAAGTGAAACGAGATATCCAACGTGTCGGAAATATGCCGTATCGACATAAACTGATTCCCCTCCACAGACGCCATATAAATCGCCGCTCTAATTCCGTATAAACAACTTTTTGATAAAAACATTCGCTTTGAAAAAGATTTAAGACAACTTTGTCTGCAATATACAGTTTTTTTTCAAAAACATCAAAATATATTCTGCATTTCGGCTACGCTCAATGCCCGGCTGTTGGTTTGTTTTTTTATCTTGTAGTGACCTTTGTGGTCACTTTGTGCCTTCGTGTTAAAACTGATTTTGCAGTATATACATCGTGCAGGTGACATTTTAACACAAAGACACCAAGATACTCCACAAAGTTCACTATAGATACACCTAATTCTCTTGTATCGTTTGTGCTAGAAATCGAGATCGCTGAAGAATGGCACGCTGATTTTTTATGATTTTTATGATTTTCGCAGATAAATCATCTTCAATCATAACAAATCAGCGGCATCAGCGTGCCATCGGATTTTCGCTTCTACTACTCAGTTTGCTTTGGGGAATGGCACGCTGATTTTTTATGATTTCTTATGATTCTCGCAGATACAATCATCTTCAATCATAAACAATCAGCGGCATCAGCGTGCCATCGGAAAGCGTTAAAAACCTCACCTCGCGATCATCACCTTCCCAACCCCTTGAAACATCCCGGCACTCATCCGACAATAATACACACCCACCGGTAAGTCTTGCCCAGCAGAGTACTCGCCTGCTTCGAGCACACCATCTGATACTACAAGCACAGAATTCCCTACGTAATCAAACACTTCCAAGTGTACATTCCCAGAAAGGCCAACACCGAAGTCAATGCTGCGATCTTTCACCGTCAGAGAATACTTCTTGCCTGTACTGCTCACCACTCGGATATTTTTTCCGCAGTAATCAGCAAGCATGAGGATATTGCCGGTCGCATTCCATGTCTCGCAGTCAGCGACTTTTGATGAATCAACGGATAACGTAACAGGATAAATTGTATCTGATGTATGTGGTAAAAATGCGTCGAAGGTTATTGGAATGGAACGGCTTCCGCCATTACCACTAACTAACAATTCACCTGTTTTATCATCAGGAATTGCTTGTGCACCGTTGATAGAATTGTACTTCACAAGTAATGAATCATACTTTAATTTCACACTCCAATCTGCTACACCACTCGGAATTTCCAAATTTACCGTGAATTGCTTGCCCGGTAAGATAGTTACCGTGTCGCGTTGCAAGGTGAATGAACGTTCATTCTGTGGATTCACCGTGACCATGACTTCGTCAGATTTTACACATCCTGCGGGATTCGTGACTTGCAGTGTATAGGTCGTGGTAGTCGTAGGGCTTGCTGTTGTCTGACTTGTAGTCGGACTTAAAAGACCTGTCGAAGGACTCCACGAATATGAGTTCCCTGCTTCTGCGGGAGTACCTATTTGTGTGCTTTCACCGATGCAGATTGGTTTGTCTTCGCCTGCTTGAGCGTTTGGTGGTGGAAGTATGGTCACGGTCACGAAGGCGGAGTCGATACATGTGCCACTTGCTACGAGCACTTTGTATTTCGTTGTACTTGTTGGGTTTGCTGTGGGTGCGGCTATGAATGGATTATCCAATCCTACGCTTGGTGACCATTCATACTTCGCGCCACCACTGGCGAATAATTTCGCGCTTGCTCCTTCGCAGATGCTGGTGTCATTGGAGACGATTGCTTTGATTGTGCCAATAGTCACAAGAACGGTATCGCTCGCCGTGCAACCGCCATTTCCTGTAACGGTGAGAATGTATTGCGTTGTGCTTGTTGGAGATGCAGTTGGATTTGCTTTTGATGCATCATCTAAGCCCGCTGTTGGTTGCCATGAGTACGTAAATCCTGCTTGCACTGCTTCACCGATTTCTGTGCTTGCTCCGATGCAGAGGGTTTTGTCTTCTCCGGCTTTGGCGGTGGGTTGTGGATTGATGGTTATCTTGACGAAAGCGGAATCTTCGCATGTGCCGCTGGAGACGTTTACTTTGTAGGTGGTTGTTTTTGTGGGAGTTGCTACTGGGTTTTCAATAGTTGTATCACTTAGACCTGTTGAGGGCGACCACGTGTATTTCGCGCCACCACTTGCGAGAAGTTGTATGCTTGAACCTGAGCAAATAGTAGTATCATTGGATACTTTCGCCACGATATTACCGACCGTAACAAGAACGGTGTCATACGCAATACACCCATGTTCACTTGTGACGGTGAGGATGTATTGGGTTGTTGTTTTGGGTGAGGCGTTTGGATTGGCTATGCTTGGATTGTCGAGGTCGGTGGTGGGTAACCATGCGTATGTATTTCCTGCTTCGGGCTTATCGCCGAGTTGTGCTGATGAGTTTGGACAGATGGTTTTGTCGGTGCCGGCATTGGCTGTGGGATTGGGATAGATGATGGCATACGTCGTATCCGACGCAGAACCATTATCATTCTCCACGGTAAGTATAACTTTGTATGTCCCTGATTTGGAATACGTTACCGATACAATACTATCAGTACTCGTACTCGGCGAACCATTCTCAAACTTCCACGAGCGGCGAGTGGCATACTTGCTCAGATCAGTAAAGACCAACGTGCTACCGATACACCCACTATCCGGCAGAACAAGCGCACGTGGCGGTGAACATCGTGCAGCCATCTGCTCCGCGCCTAAGACTCCATCGGTGTTGAAGATGTAGTCCATGTAGTTGGGGAATTGGATATATGCGTTTTCTCTACCGAATTGATAATCTTTTAACCTAAGTTCTTCGATTTTTAACATACACGAATCTCCTTTTTTATTTGGTTTCTCTATACAACTTAAATTCCAAATTGGTGAATTTCCATTTCTTGGTGAACTAATGAAGTAGATTTTGCCATCTGGGGCGATTTGCAGTGATGAGCTAAAGCGATACCAAACACTATGCAACGTATCTATTGGCAAAGAAGTTAGTGGAATTTCTGTGAGGTCTATTTGAAACAATCGTCCTGATTTCAGAGTCGAGCCTACTTCGCCACCTCGAATACAATATATTTTTGAGCTGTTTGGTGAAAAAGTGAAAGCAAACGTTGTATTACCTAGCATAGTTGAATTTGTTACCTCTCCTGTAGTATTATTAAAATCTCTAAGTGTAAAATTTTGCCAAGTATCTAATAATTTCTTACCGTTAGGTGAAATCTTAAGAATATTGATATATCTACCACGAAAAGGGATATAAGTAAGATCTTTCGCTTCTGAGTATATAGAATTTAGTGAGTTCACGCCTTGATCGGTTATAGGAATTGAAATAAATCCTGGATCATTAAAGCGATAAACAACGACCCAAAAATCATGTCCGTTACCGTGAATTGTACCTGTCATTCCCTCGGTTAGGAAATCCTCAAGAACCAGATTATCACGGCTGATAATTTGACCAATGCCATCGCTCATGTCAAGTATTGAATATGATAAGCGTGTCTTTGTTGTAAAAGGCATCTCAAAACCACGAGCATCCAATGAAAATATATAATATCGATAACAATTTGAAGGGTCTGGGATACATAGCTGACCTTGAGAAGTAGTCGCGTCACCACGAAGTGTTTGTGAATTAATTCTATCGAAATTTTTATTTAAAAGATCTAATTGATAATTAGTTGACTCAAATGTAAAATTTGAATAAAATAATATGCTTCCTGTATTTCGGTTAGAAATCGACACAGCACTCTCGCTACTAAAGTGAAAACTATCTGATTTTATTTCATGTAGTGATGGTAAAAACTGTAAAGCTCTACCAGGTCCCCAATACCAATTATTAGCTTCAAGCTGGGCGGTGGCGAGTGAAGAGACTAAACATAAAAGACAGATAATAAGGAGTAACGTTTTCATGATTAAAAAACTTTGATATTTGTTAATAAAACCGAGCCGAGGCAGAAACACTGCCTCGGCTTGAATAGAACTGATCCTAATAGCAAATCATCATTGCATTAGGACAATTATTTGCACAATTAGCTGGATTATTTGGACAAGGGGTAGGCCCGGCTTGTACAATATAATGTGTACCATCAGGATCCCAATAATCACAAAAACTGCTAACACAACATTCAGATCGGTCACAGGGCTCGTACGTAACAACCAGTGGAGTACTAATACCACCTGTTGTAACTTTTTTCCAACATGCCGGCTTGGAAACTACATAATTATATGTATTACCAGGTGTTAAAGGGTCGCATGCCTCGTACAGATGCGATAGAATGAATACCTGAATTTGCTCCATTGCTTCTTTTAAATCGGCAGTATTTGCAATCTGACAGGTATCACATCCTCCAAATGGGTATATTTTGTCGATGTTTATTTGACATTTAAGCGGGTAACATGGAGAATTTCCATCACAAGTCCTAACTCTAAATTCTACCGTCAAATGACAATTTGGGCTTGTTGTAAAGACTTCCAGCCAATATGTTTTATCTGTACATCCAGATGGCGGCGTCAAATCGCATGAACAACCATCGCAACTTATCGTCGGAGGTATACACTGCGTAAGAGGCGATTGTGCGAGTAATGGACTTGCACAAAAGCAACTTATCACTGTAAGTGCAGCAAATATAATATTTTTAAATGTTTTCATTTTATTCTTTCTGTATAATAAATAAATTATTTTTGGATAGTGATTAAACTGCGTGTAACTGTGCCACCCATTTTCACCATGCACACATATACGCCGGAAGATAATTTATCAGTTTGTACATTCCATGAGCGTTCGCCTGCCGGATATTTGCCATTGGAAATAGTTTGTACTGTACTGCCTGTAATTGTTGTTAACGATATTTCAACAACTCCGGCATTTGGCACATTGAGTGTAATCACTCCAGTACCTACCATCGGATTCGGAGAGATTTTTACGGAAGGTGATGGTACTATTTCATTTACTCCGAGCACTG
This sequence comes from Bacteroidota bacterium, assembly GCA_052035765.1. Taxonomy (GTDB): domain Bacteria; phylum Bacteroidota; class Ignavibacteria; order Kapaibacteriales; family UBA961; genus JADJXV01. The sequence goes on along the minus strand of JBPOHH010000249.1, from coordinate 312 downwards.
TAGTTCCTAATTTTTGCCAACGGTAACCATCAGAACATATATACAGTTCACCACGTGAATTACGATAAAATGATGGCTTGCCATTGGCTGCTCCCGTTGTGCCTGATGTAATAGGTTGTTGGGCCGATGCTGATATGATAACACTCAAAAGAGCGACGATTGTTAAAGTTATATTTTTCATTTTTTCATTAAAAAATTATGGACAAACGAATATTGTACATGGACTTGGGCAGGTATAGCCCGGTGGCGTCGGTGGAGTAGTATATGTAGTACCGTCATAAGAGCAGCACGGTGAAGTATTACAACCCTGAG